>NZ_JAXMIH010000029.1 GCF_034366625.1 Prosthecobacter sp. | reverse complement strand
AAATGGTCCGCACAGGCCTCTGTGCGGAATGCATGTCCCGCGGCCTTCGAACCGCACAGAGGACTGTGCGGACCACTTTAGAAGTGCCTCGGTTAGAGCCGTGCCGTAGCTCTCGTATGACTGCGGATGCCATCATCCGATCATCCCTGTGCCGGTCATAGCGATCCTCACGCGTTCATGTTTATGAACCCGCGTGTGCGCGATGGTGTCGTTGTGCATGGCAGACGCTCGGTTTTAAAAACGAGCCTCGCTGGTCTTGGCAGCCTGACTTTGCCAGGGCTGATGAAGCTGCGTGCGGAAGGGAAGGCCAAAGCGAGCAACAAAGCCGTCATCCTGCTCTGGATGACCGGCGGCCCCTCGCACATCGACACCTGGGATCCAAAGGTGGACCGTCCCATCGAAAATCGCGGCCCTTTTAAGACCGTCGCCACTAAGCTGCCCGGCGTGCGCATCTGCGAGTTCCTGCCGAAGCAGGCCGCCATGCTCGACAAGTTTACGATCATCCGCTCGGTCGATTGCCGCTTCAGCAATCATGAGCCGAACATGGTCATGCAGACCGCGAATCTCGCCAACGAGCCGCGCACGAACCCGAAGGCGAAGTATTACCCGTCCTTTGGCAGCATCGTGGCGAAGCATCACGGCTCGAATCACCCGTCGATGCCGCCCTACGTCGTGCTGAACATGAAATCGCGCTCGCATGTGGCCTGGGGCGGCTACCTCGGCACGCAGTATGATCCGTTTGACGGCAACAACGCCGCGAAGCTCTTTCAATTGCCTTCCGGCCTCAGCATGGACCGCCTGCACGCTCGCCAGACGCTCAGCAAGCAGATGGACGGCCTGCGCGCCGAACTCGACGCCAGCGGCATGATGAGCGCGATGGACACGTTCGGCCAGAAAGCCTTCGACATCGTCGCCGGTGGCCGTGCGCAGGAGGCCTTCGATTTGAGCCAGGAGCCGCAAAAGGTGCGCGACCGCTTCGGCGCGCACGATTGGGCCAAGCAAGCGCTGCTCGCGCGTCGTCTCGTCGAGCGCGGGTCAAGTTTCGTCACCATCGACCTCAGCAATCACAGTGCCTCCGGCACTTGGGACAACCACGGTGACAACATCCCGCCCTACGGCGGCATCTGGAACGGCCTGCGCCCATTGCTGCCCGTTTTTGATCACGTCATCACCACGCTCGTCAGCGATCTCGCCGAGCGCGGCATGCTCGATGACACCCTCGTCATCGCCATGGGCGAATTTGGCCGCACCCCCAACCTCGGCACGCAAGGCAGCATCGACGGCCGCAACCACTGGCCACATGTCATGTCCATGTCCCTCGCCGGCGGCGGCTTCCGTCATGGACAAGTCATCGGTGCGTCCTCCAAAGACGGCGGCGAAATCGCCGAACGCCCCGTCACTCCCGGCGACCTCGCCGCCACCATTTACCACCACATGGGGGTGCCGCTGGATGCGACCTACATGGACCATCAGGGCAGGCCGAATTTCATCGTGGATCAAGGAGCGCCGTTGAGGGAGTTGGTTTGAAGGAAAGCTGTTAAATTTTGTCACCACAGTGGGGAATCTGCCAAACCTGATCGTTTCACAGGTATCGCAGTGCCCCAGTAACGAAAAACAACGCTGCGGACCAATTGCTCGAACCAAGCGGGAGCATCGGGTGCCACATGAACAGCCTCGATGATCTGGGTCAAATCACACAATATCAACTCTCCCTCTGCCTTGTTGTGCGGAATATCTACGAGCGACTGTAATGCGTTAAGATCCCCGAGAGGTTTCAGGATTCTAAGCTCCTGCTCATGTTGGAAAGACAGGCGTTTGAACATGAAGGGTGCGAGTGGATTGCTTTCCGGAATCCACTGATTCCGGTAATCGACATAACGAACCATTCCAATTCGAGCATCTGACGGCATGATGGTGCAAAGTCGGTCATAAGTTGTTTGAATGCAGACGGCCTCCTCTGAACGTGCATAAAGCTTCCACATTCCAGCGGATTCATGGGAGTTCACATGCCAACAACTTGCACCGACCCATTCACGCAGTTTTTGAACAATCTCCGCAGCACTCAGGCCACCGGTAAGACGCAGATATTTTCGTACCAGTGGGCGCAACTCTTGATTCACTTTGGTAAAAGAACCTTCAAATGGATCATTCAGCTTGTCTGCTCGTGACAGAAAGACTCCTTTCTGCTCAAACATCGAGATCAGTTTTGTGAAGTCCATATAGCGCCAGACTTTGCTATCAGCCTCCGGAGGGGGCAGAAACAAAGCCAATGGAGCCGTTGCCTCGTTGTCATCAATCTGACCTCGTGAGCGCTCAATCATTCGCCGAGATTCGTCTCGTAATTTGCGCGTTCTGAACTCCGTCATGCTGGCGTTGTTTGCCTGCACGGCAGCGGCCTTTGCCTCTTCTGAACTCCCATACTTATTAACCAGAAATTCCCGGTAAAGCCTCCTGCCGTCAGGTGCATACACTGATGCCCGCCACACCGGATATTTTTTCACACCTCTGTGATCTTCTTTGTGGTAGAGATAGACGCCGTGACCGCTTCCTTCGTCGAAGAATCCACCTCGAACTGCACGTGTTCCGTAAACCCGTTCCGAAGCAGCAAATTCTTCTGCAAAAGCATTTCGAAGCCGTCTCGCAAAGACCAGTGCCTCATCTTCACCTCCATGCCTTTTCCAAGGGATCGAAGCAGTGATAAGAGGAAGCCCTTTCATGTTGAAGACCACCTGCCAAGAACGGCTTTTGGGGGAACCGTTTGGATTATCGAAAACCACTCTTCTGATATTTCGATTTGGACCGGATTTGGGCGGATGCCTCATAGATGAGTTGGTGGCGAGATTTGTTGCAGGCGCTATTGGAGAATCAGCGCTTCGCAATAACTTTCCGTGCCCTCTCCATCTCCTCCGGCAGGACGAGGCGATACTCCTTGGCCAAGGACTTTGCTGGGGAGGTTGTCGAGGGTGTAGCGGACGATGTTCTGACCGGCGCTGGAGCAGAGGATGATGCCGACGGGCGGGTTGTTTTGGCAAGCAGGGCAGGGGCGTGCTGCCGTGTAAGGTTTTCGAGGACGAAAAACCACTTGCCGCAGCAGGGGATGCCGGTAACATCGCGCCCCTTTTGCCGGGCCACGTTGGTCAGGCCAAAGGGTTCAACCCGAAGCCCGTTCGACCGGATCAGCCCTTGTGGCTGAGCGTTTTGCCCCCAAAGCGTGCGGAAGACAGGCACCTTACACCAAACACATGTCAATACAGATCCTAGCCGAGCTCGTCGAAGCCGGCGTCCACTTCGGACACCAGACCAAGCGTTGGAACCCCAAGATGAAGGCTTTCATCATGGGCACCAAAAACCAGATCCACATCCTCAACATCGAGGAAACCGTCAAGCAGATCGACACGGCCGCCGATTTCTTGGCCGATCTCGCCCGCAAGAGCAAAAAAATCCTTTTCGTCGGCTGCAAGCGCCAGGCGCAGGAAGCCATCAAAGAGGCCGCCGAGGCCTGCGGCCAGTTCTACGTCAACCATCGCTGGCTGGGCGGCACGCTCACCAATATGGAGACGATCAAGAAAAGCATCGCCCGTCTCAATTACCTCGAAGACATCGACAACAAGCCTGAGGTCAAGCTCATGTCCAAGAAGGAGCTGGCCAGCCTCAACCGTGAGCGCATCAAGCTGGAGCGCAACCTCCGCGGCATCCGCCACATGGGCAAGATCCCGGACGCTGTCGTCATCGTCGATTCCGCCCGCGAGCAC
The DNA here is from genome assembly GCF_034366625.1 of Prosthecobacter sp. Lineage (NCBI taxonomy): Bacteria > Pseudomonadati > Verrucomicrobiota > Verrucomicrobiia > Verrucomicrobiales > Verrucomicrobiaceae > Prosthecobacter > Prosthecobacter sp. The sequence continues at coordinate 49,718 of NZ_JAXMIH010000029.1, read as the reverse complement.
ATCGCCGTGCATGAGTCCCGCCGCTTGAAAATCCCGATCGTCGCCCTCGTCGATACGAACGCCGACCCGAACATCATCGACTACCCCATCGCCGCCAACGACGACGCCATCCGCTCCATCCGCATCATCCTGCAGAAGCTGATCGACCCCGTCATCGTCGCCACCGCCGAAGCGAAGAAATAATCTTTCACCCCACCAACGACACATGGCTGAAATCTCCGCTAAACTCGTCATGACCCTGCGTGAAAAGACAAACGCAGGCATGATGGAATGCAAAGCCGCTCTTACCGAGGCCGAAGGCGATCTCGAAAAGGCTGAAACGATCCTCCGCAAAAAAGGCACCATCAAGGCCGAGAAGAAGGCCGACCGTCAGACGAAGGAAGGCATCATCGCCTCCTACATCCACATGGCCGGCCGCATCGGCGTGCTCATCGAAGTGAACTGCGAGACCGACTTCGTCGCCCGCAACGAAAACTTCCAGGCCCTCGTGAAGGACATCTCCCTGCACATCGCCGCCTCGAACCCACGCTTCCTCCAGCGCGAAGACGCTCCCGCCGATCTCGTCGCCAAGGAACGCGAAATCGGCGCCGAGCTGGTCAAAGGCAAGCCTGCCAACATCGTGGACAAGATCGTGGACGGCAAAATGGAGAAATTCTACGCCGACAACTGCCTCCTTGAGCAAGCCTTCATCAAGAACCCGGACATCACCGTCCGCGACCTGATCAAAGGCAAGATCACCGAGCTGGGCGAAAACCTCATCGTCCGCCGCTTCACCCGCTACGCCGTGGGCGAAGACCTCTCGTAACACGAGTTTTCCAATTCGTGACTCATTCAGGGGCGGACGCGAGTCCGCCCCTCTTTTGTTAATCGCCACAGCCGTCTTGCCCTCAAGCACCCAATACGGAGCCATGAACTTGATATTTAGCTTTGCTAAAATACCTGATTTATGCCAAATTTCTGTAATTGGCATATTTCCCATGAGTGGCGGCCGCCTCTCCGGCCCTCCATGCCTGCGTCCCGTGCGCACCCCATCTCCATCGCCTTGCGGTGGTGCCTGAGCTTTGGGCACCAAGGGCGGTAGCTTGATCACAAACCACGCCGCACTGAAAACTCGCAACTTTCAGTTTCCTCCCGGCCAGAATCCTCCATCCTGCGCGCCCGCTTTTCGCCCCTAACTTGCCGTGAGTCTTTCGCATCCCACTGACGACCTCCGCGTCGCTGAAATCCTGCCGTTGATCCAGCCCGCCCTGCTCATGCACGAGTTCCGGCTGGGAGAGGTTGAATCCGCCTTCATCGAAGACTCCCGCAAGCGTGCCGAGGCGATTCTGACACTGAAGGATGACCGCCTGCTCGTCGTCGTCGGTCCTTGCTCGATCCACGACACCAAGTCCGCGCTCGAATACGCCCAGCACATCATTGAGGCACGTCAAAAATACGCCGCTGATCTCGAGATCGTCATGCGCGTCTATTTTGAAAAGCCACGCACCACCGTCGGCTGGAAGGGTTTCATCAACGATCCGCACCTCGACGGCACCTTCGACATCAACAGCGGCCTGCGTGGTGCGCGCGATTTGCTCATCAAGCTCACCAAACGCGGAATCCCCGCCGGCACGGAGTTCCTTGACGTGATCACGCCGCAGTACATCGCCGATGTCGTCGTCTGGGGCGCGATTGGTGCCCGCACGACCGAAAGCCAGGTGCATCGCCAGCTTGCCTCCGGTTTATCCATGCCCGTCGGCTTCAAAAACGGTACCGATGGCGGCATTCAGGTCGCGCTTGATGCCATTGAGGCAGCCAAAGGCCAGCACTGCTTCCTGTCCGTGACCAAGGACGGCGTCGCTGCCATCGTGAACACCAAGGGCAACAACGCCTGCCACGTCATCCTGCGCGGTGGCAAAGGCGGCACGAATTTCGACGCTGCCTCGATCAAGACCGTCGCCGATCAGCTCACTGCGCGCGGCCTGCCCGCCAGCGTCATGGTCGATTGCAGCCACGGCAACAGCTTGAAGGACTACCGCAAGCAGCCCGTCGCTTCCGCCTCCATCGCCGAACAAATCAGCGGCGGCAGCAAAGCGATCACTGGCGTGATGATCGAAAGCCATCTCGTCGAAGGCCGCCAGGACACCAAGCCCGGCCAAGCCCTCACCTACGGCCAGAGCATCACCGATGCCTGCGTCTCCTGGGAAACCACGGCAAGCATGCTCGAAGAACTCGCCGCCGCCGTGCGCGAGCGCCGCAAAAAATGAACTTCACCCGCAACTGCCTCGGAAGCCTCGCGAAGTGCCGCATCCTCGTGGTGGGAGATGTCATGCTCGATCATTTCATCTGGGGCCACGTCCGCCGCATCTCACCCGAAGCACCGGTGCCCATCGTCGAAGTCACCAAAGAAGAATTCTATCCCGGTGGTGCGGCGAACGTCGCCCGCAACATCTCGCCCTTCTCGTCACACACGCATCTCATGGGCCGCGTTGGCAAAGACATGGCCGCCGACAAACTCCGCGCTCTGCTGATCGAAGACCAGGTCGATCCCGCACCGCTGCTCGTTCACGAAACCCTGCCCACGATCTCGAAAGCCCGCGTCGTCGCACGGCAGCAGCAAATTGTCCGCGTCGATCGCGAAAAACTGCTGCCGCAGACCGATGACGAACTTGCCGAAGTCGGGCAACGCTTGAGAAAACTCGCGCCGAACCTCGACGCCATCATCCTCGAAGACTACGGCAAGGGCTTCATCACCGAGAAACTCATGCAGTTGGTCGCCAAGATCGCCGCCGAGCACAAATTGATCGTCACCGTCGATCCATCTCCGCGTAATCCATTGCCCTGGGCCGGTGTCTCGCTCGTGAAACCAAATCGCCTCGAAGCCTTCGCTGCTGCGGGACTCGAAGACCACCTGTTGCCCGAAGTTCCGCTCGAAAACAAAGATCTCCTCGAAGTCGGCCGCGTTCTGCTCGCCAAATGGAATGTCGCCAGCGTCCTCGTCACGCTCGGTGAGCAAGGCATGATGCTTTTCGAGCGCGACAAAGCCCCGCATCACATCCCCACGCGTGCGCGTGAAGTGTTCGATGTCTCCGGCGCTGGCGACACCGCCATCGCCCTGCTCACACTCGCCCTCGCGGCTGGATTCACCCTTCAAGACGCCGCAGAAATCTCCAATCACGCCAGCGGCATCGTTGTAGGCAAGCTCGGCACCGCCACCTTGACGCCCGACGAGTTGCTGGCAGCCTTTGAATGACATGAGCACCGATTTTTCATCCCTTTTCAAAACGCACCTCGGCGAGCATCAGGACGCCATCGCCAAACTCAGTGCGATGAACGATCAAATCGCCCCGCTGGCCGAAGCCTGGCTCACCGCGCTGCGAAATGGGAAAAAAATCATCTTCTTCGGCAATGGTGGCAGCGCCGCCGATGCGCAGCATCTCGCTGCCGAACTCGTCGTGCGTTATCGCATCAACCGTCCCGCTCTCGCTGGTCTAGCCTTAACCACCGACACTTCGATTCTCACCGCGCACAGCAACGACTTCGGCTTTGCAACCGTCTTTTCGCGCCAGATCGAAGCTCTCGCCCAGCCCGGCGATGTTGCCATCGGCATCTCGACTTCAGGCACGAGTAAAAACATTCTCCTCGGCCTCCAGGCAGCCAACGCACGCGGCTGCGTCACCATCGCCTTCACGGGTGAAAAGGGCGCGGACTGTGCCGTTGAGGCCAAACTGAGCTTCAAAGCGCCTTCTGCGATCACCGCACGCGTCCAGGAATGCCATCTCCTCATCGGGCATCTTCTCTGCGATGTCGCAGAGCAAAGCTTTGCGGCAGCTTAAAGCCCGCCACTCGCGTCCTTCATGGTCGCTGGCAGTCACATCCTCAAAACGCTCTCGCTGGCGACGACGCTGCGCATGGCACGCCTGTTGTTGAGCTTCGTGCTCACCTGCGCGCTCGCGCGTCACCTCGGCGGTGCCGGATTCGGCCATCTCGCCGTCGCCATGGCCGTCGTTTCGATTTTGCTGAGCGTTGGCGAGCTTGGATTCGCACGCTACACCGTGCGCGAACTCATGAAGCATGGCAGCGATCAGCCCGCCGTGCTCGGAATCACGATCACCGCACGCTTCATCGTCTCTGTGGTTCTTTTCGCCGGTTTGATTGCCTGGATTGGCTGGCGCAGACCCGAAGGAGCGCTGCTTCTCGCAGTCTATGGCACGCAGATCCTCACCAATCCTGCCACCGAGACACTCGCATGGCTGGAAGCCCACGGACGTGTTTCAAAGGCGGTCATCGCTCAATTCATTGGCTTCATCGTCAGCGCCTTTTGCATCGCCCTCGGCATCTGGCAAAACGCCCCGCTCTGGTTCTTCGCTTTGACCTACGCTCTCGAAGGCTGGGTCTTCATCGCTCTCAGTGCCTTCGTGTTCTGGCATCATGGCGGTCGTGTCAAACCCCGCGCCTTCCAATTCTCCCGCGCACTTGCCCTTGTCAGCCGTTCCTGGCCCGAGCTCGCTTCGCAGGCCGCTCTCATCCTGCTATTCCGTCTCGACACCATGATGATCGAATGGCTGCGCGGCCCGGAAGAGGCGGGCATCTACGGCGCTGCCGTTCGCGTCTCCGAAATGGCCTACTTCGTGCCCGGCATCCTTGCCACGCTATTCCTGCCGCGTTTGATGGAGGCTCGTCAAAACGACTCTGTCTTGTTTGAAAAGCGTGTCGTCGATTACCTCTCCGCCTCGGTCATCCTTTCCTTCGTCGTGGCCGCCGGGCTGCTGCTTCTCTCACCCTGGATGTCCACCGCCTTTGGCAGTGAATTCGCCCGCAGCGGCGAAATGCTCCGCGTTCACGCCTGGGCCTTTATTCCGTACGCCATCGGCATCGCCCGCACGCAGATCCTCACCGTCGAAGATCGTCTCGCGGCCAATCTCTCTTCCGTCATCCTCGCCGTGGCCATCAATGCCTGGCTCAATCTCGTTTGGATTCCCGCACACGGCGGTGTCGGTGCCGCCTGGGCAACGCTCGTGTCCTACACGCTCGCGTGGGTCGTCTGCACCTATCTGTCTCCTGGTTTGCGCATGCATGTCTCCGGTTTCATGACGAGCGCTTTCGTCGGACTGCCGCGTTTCACGCTGTTGCGCGTTCGTGCGCTGCTTCATCCCTGATCTTATGCAAGGAAAGGCATTCATCATCTTCCTCGGCGGCATCGGCGCGGTGTACGTCATGCTCTCCGTGCTGCTCGCTGGTGGCAACTCCATCGGCGCTCTCGCGCAGTTCCTTTCGCTTGGCTCCTTCGTTCTCGCCGTGGTGCAGCCACGCCTCGCGCTCTACCTTATGGTCATCTATGCCGGTTACAGCGACCTGCTGAAGCGCATGATGATCTTCGACGGCCACGTCACCATGAACGACGTCATGTGGGTGCGCGCTTTGTGCCCGCTCACACTCGCCGGCATCTGTCTCGGCACGCTCGTGCGTTCACTGCATGACGGCAGCCTGTATCAACGGCGCAAATTGATCTCCCTGCTCGTCTGCATCCTGGGCTTCATCATCTCCGCCGTCTCCGCGTTGCGCAGCGGCGGTGGTTTCAACGCGGCCGCCACGCAGCTCGCCGATGGCGCGGCCTACATGTTTCTGCTGTTCGTCGTTCCCTGCGTCTTCCGCACGCCGGAGCAAATCGTCACCTTTATCAAATACTGCCTCATCATCTTCATACCCGTCGCGCTCTACGGCCTCAAGCAGCAGATCTTCGGCCTCAGTGACTTCGAAATCGAGTACCTGCGCTCCGGCCTCACCGTTCTCTCCAAACATCTCGACGACGTGCGTCCGCGCCCCTTCTCCACGCTCGTGGACAGCTCCCCCTTCGGCACGAGCTGCGCCATCTGCGCCTGCCTTGCGCTTATGGTGCGCCGCCATCATCGCGACACCGGTACGCACGCCTGGGGCATGATGAGCTTCGTGTTCTTTGGCATCTTTGTCGCTGGCTGCGTCGCCAGCATGACGCGCTTTGCCAACATCAACTGGGCCTTGCCTCTGCTGCTGCTGCCAGTGCTGCGCAGCGCGCGTGGCACGGTCACGCTCTATGCGTCCGTCACCGCCTTGTTCTTCACCGCCTGCATCTTCGCGCAGGATTTGATCAACTGGGTCACCAAGCTCACGCTCTTGGCGCTCGAAAGCTTCGGCGGCACCGCCATCGGCGAGCAGTTCGCGCGCTTCTGGACCATCTGCGACCGCCTGGAGGGCATGCACGATCTCGTGCACAACCCGCTCATGTGGACCATGTTCGGCTATGGCACCAAAGGAGCCGCCGACATGCATGAGGCGCGCATGGTCGCCAGCCACGATCTCATCTCCAACCTGCTGCTCGAAATCGGCTGGCTGCCGCTCAGTCTCGTGCTCATCATCGCCGCGCTCGCGCTGCATTCCTTCCATCGCAGCGTTCTCCGTCTGCGTGGCACGCCCACCTTCAGCATCTGCCTGTGGATGGTCGGCATCGAGTTCGGCCTCCTCGTTCACAACGTCTTTGCCGGCAACGTCACCTCCACCTTCCCGGTGAATTTCTTCTTCTGGTTTATCGCCGGCGCTTTGAACGCCTGCATCATTCATCAGGAAAGCCTGCGGGTAAAAAAAAGCCTGCCGTCACAACCTGCGCCACAGCCGGTGCATCTGCATCATCCGGCCTTCGCTCGCACTCAAACCGTGCCGTTCAATCGCACCCTGCCGCATGGCTGATTCATCCCAGCTCGTCGTCCTGGCTCCTTACGCCCTGCGCGATTGGAGCGGCAGGCCGCGTCGTTTCCTCGATCCAGCGCCGATGCCGTTTCGCAGCAAAGCGCTCGTCGGTGCGTGGTTTCAAAACGACGAGCAGCTCGAACGCGACTATCACCGCCGCCAGCGCGGCACCACACGCCGCATGGTCGATGCGTTCCGCCTCATCGTGCAAAACTACACCACGCTGCATCGTGTCCGCATGATCTACTGCCTCGACGGCATGCATTACGCGATCCTGCTCATGCTCGCGCGTTTCGGCATGTTCCGCACCGAAGGCAAAATCATCCGTCGCGTCGCCTTTCACGACACCGCATGGCAAAACCTCGCCGCGAAACTGCGTACCGCCCCTGCCGCCTTCCAAATCGAGTGCATCACGCACGAGCAGTTTGCCTCCGCCGCTAAACATCTCGGAGCTCATCGCGTCGTCTCACGCCCGTGGAAAATCGACACCGGCTGGTTCCAGCCTGCGCCCGATGCGCTGCATCTCCGTGCTCTTCTGCCCGGCAATATCAGCCGCGACGAATCCATCGTGCCGCCACTGCTTCACAGTGGCATCTCCATCACGCGCATTGCCCGTTCGGACTCGTTGCACGCCCGTTTCGCCACCGAAATTGCCGATCCGCGCTTCGAACTCGTCACCAATGCCTCGCATCGTGAGTACCTCGAGCATCTGCTTGCCGCGCCCGCTGTTTTGCTGCCCATCGTTCCTTGCGATGGCTCCGCCGGCCTCACCGCAGCGCTGGAGGCCATCGCCGCTGGCATTCCTGTTCTCGCCAACCGCAGCATGGGACTCACCGAACTCTTTGCCGAGTGCCAGTATCCCGTACCGATGCTCCACAACCTCGATCCCGAAGCCTGGACACACGCCTATCGTCAAATCGATGAGCGGCACGATTCTCCCGAGTTCCTCGAAGCGCTCGAACACTCACGCCGCCTGCTGCTCAAGCACCACCGCATCCTGCCTGCAGGCGACGATTGGGCGCAAATCTTCGCCGCTGCCTGTGCCGCCGAATCGCCCGCTTACGAAACGAGTCTGCACGAAGCCTCCACCGCATGAGACCCGGCCTGCTGCTCATCAGTCATACCTACGCCGCGCTCGAAAACCGTAAGAAGCTCCAGGCGCTCGCCGCGCATTTCGATCTCGTCTGCGTCACTTCCACCATCGAGCAGCGCGTCATCCTCGGCCGTCCGTCCTCCGACTTCGACAACGACAGTGATGCGCCCACACGCAGCTACCAGCTCATTCGTCTCTCCCGGCGTGGTCAACGCGACACCACCTTCCTCTATGCTGGCCTTGCCGCCGTCATGCGCTCACGCCGCTTCGATGTCATCCTCGTCGAAAACGAACCCTGGGCTGTCGTCTGCTGGCAGGCACGCTTTTGGAAGTCGGTGCTTCAACCGCATGCTCTGTTCGGCGAATTCACCTGGGAAAATGTCGAGCGTCCCGGCTGGAAGGGTTTCATCCTCGCACGAATCTATCGCTGCATGACTGCCACGACTGATTTCATCATCGCTGGCAATCAAGCAGCCACACAACTTGTGCAAAAGCGTGGCGCACGAAAAGAAAACGTCATTGTCGCTCCGCAACTCGGCATCGATCTCGTCAATCATCAGCCCGCGTCGCGCGCAGAGCGCGATGAACTGCGCAAAGCCCAAGGATTGCCTTCAGACACCTTCATCATTGGTTACTGCGGCCGTTTGACCGAGGAAAAAGGCATTCGCGAGCTGTTTCAGGCCTGCGACGACTTGGGAAGCGTCCATCTCGCCCTTCTCGGCTCCGGCGTACTCGAATCGTGGCTCAAGGAACAGCAGAAAACACGTCCTTGGCTTCATCTGTTGCCGCCACGGCCGCATTTCGAGATTCCCGCCTTCCTGCGCTGTCTCGATGTCTTTGTGCTCGCCAGCAAACCCGTGCGCACGATGACCATGTGCTGGGAAGAGCAGTTCGGCCATGTTCTCATCGAAGCCATGGCCTGCGGAGTCGCCACGCTTGGGTCCAGCAGCGGTGCCATCCCCGAGGTCATCAATCACGAAGAAGCCATTTTCCCCCATGGCGATGCGCAGGCGCTTGCCGGGTGCATTCGCCGGGTGATGAACGGCGCTTCCATGGCGCATAGCCAGCTCGAACACACCCGCACTCATTACACCCATGGCGCTGTCGCTGCCGACTGGGCCGGGTTCATCCATCAAAAGATCGCCGCATGAGCACTTACCGCGACATCCTCTATCGCGACTATTCCGCCTCCTTTGGTGGGCAGAAAGCTCTCGATGTCAGCGTGCAGCATGCGCAATACGACGCCACTTACGATCAACTGCCGCCGAAGCGGGATGCCATCATCGCCGATCTCGGGTGTGGGAAGGGCGAATGGCTCGCCTGGATAGCAGCCAAGGGTTTCTCCAAACTCACCGGCGTCGATCTCTCGCCTGCCGATCTCGCCATCGCCCGTCAAAACGATCCCTCGCGCAACTGGGTGCAGGAAAACGTCATCACCTTCCTCGAATCGCAAGATGCCGCGTTCGATCTGCTGCACGCGAAGGACATCATCGAGCACTTCACCAAGGATGAGTTTATCCGCTTTCTTACTGCCGCCAAAAACGCGCTCAAACCCGGCGGCGAACTGTGGCTGCTGACCTTCAACGCGCAAAGCCCGCTCTCGTCCGCCATCCGCTACGGCGACTTCACCCACGAGATCGGCCTCACTCCCGCCAGCATGGCCCAGTGCCTCCGCGCCTGCGGCTTCAAGCACATCTCCGTTCAAGGCCGCCACTACTGCTCCAACTCCACCAGTGGCCAGATTCGCCGCATCCTTGGTCACATGGTCTTCAAGCTGGCCGGTTTGCTCCTGAAAATACGCCACGGCGAAGCAGCGAAGGAACGTTTCATCGACCTGCGCTGCACGCAGCCCGATCTATTCACGATGGCCTGCAAAGTTTGATCACCCGCTCATGCACCGCATCGACGCTCCAGCGATTCAAGCACGCCATCGGTGCTTGCACGTTCAGGCAGCGATTCACCGGCTTTGTGGCGCTGTCACACGGCTGGCAGCTCAATCTCGGCTCACGCAGCAAATCAAACCTCTCCCGATGCCACGCCGGATCCCAGCGCGACGAGGATGGTCCGATCAAAATGACTCCTGGAATGCCACAAGCCGACGCGATGTGCATCGGTCCCGAATTGTTGCCGACAAACAGCTTCGCTCCCGCGATCACACGCACCAGCTCATCCAGCGTGCTTGTCTTCACTCGCTGCACCGCGTCGCTCAAACCAGCGTCATCCGCTTGATCAATCCAGCGCACCGCATGCGTCTCCGCCAGCCGGTTCGCCAGCTCAACGAAGTTTCTCATCGGCCAGCGTTGATACTCGCGGCTCGCTCCCGCGTGAATCACAATCGCACCCGATTCATCGCGTCCGAACGCATTCAAATCCGGTGTCGGCATTGTCCCCGACAACTCAAAGTGCGTCATGGCAATGATCCAATTGTGTGAAGCCCCGGACAGGTTCTCGCTCACCGCAACACGATAAGGAATCAGGAAATTCAGCTTCACATGCGGTGTTTGCGGTCCCACACACAGCTTCGCGCCGCTCAAGCGCGCCAGCAGATGCGCCACGTTGCCTTGATCATCGCCGAGCAAGCAGGCATCCGGCTTCAAAGCCCGCAATTCAGCCGCCATGCGGGCCAGCAACCAGGGTTTGCGCCATGCGCCATTGAACTGCGCCGTTTCAAACACGCGCAGTTCCACCTGCGGGCAGCAGACTTCATACAACCGCGCCGCCGTCGGACTCGTGAGCACCACGATGCGCCAGTCGGGATGCGCCGCCACGAGCGATTGCACGACAGGCAGGAACACGACGTTGTCGCCGAGTTGGTTCACTTTAAAGACGAGCAGCGTCATGCTGGCGAACCCTACCATCACGCGTGACAGGCACGCAACGACTTGTGTCATGAGCGCGGCTCCTAAATGCCCCGCCTGTGACACAACCGCCAAGGCCGAGATCGGCCAGGCAGGTGCCTGCCACCTCTGGTGCTGTGCCTGCGGCCTCGTCTTTGCCGACCGTGCGACCTGGTGTGATCCGTATTCGAGCCGCGATTACTACGATCCGGCCAACCAGCCTGTGGAAAGCTATCCTCTCCGGGTCACTGCCACCGAGCGCGACCGCATCGCTAGCGTGCGGCGCTTCATTCAGACCGGCCGCTTGCTCGATTTCGGCGGCGGCATCGGCAGGACCGCGCTTGCCGCCCATGAGGCCGGTTTTTCCGCTCTCGTGCTCGAAGACAGTCACAAAGCCGTGAGCGATGGGAAAGCGCATCATCCCGAGATCGCATGGCTCGAAGGCAAAACGATCCCCGACAGCATCGCCGATAGCAGTCTCGATGTGATTACCCTGTTTCATGTGCTGGAGCACCTTGCAGATCCGTGTGTCGTGCTGGCACAAATCCACCAGAAGCTCCGTCCTGGCGCCTTGCTGGTGATTGAAGTGCCGAACTGGGGCAGTCACATGCGCCGTCTGCGCGGCCTGCGCTGGCAGTTCGTGCTCGATCATCATGTGAATCATTTCACCGCGGCCAGTTTGACGTCGTTGGTGGAAAAATCAGGCTTCCAACGCTGTGCGGTCGAGTTTCGCCGCACATTTGCCATCAATGAAAGCAAGCCTTGGAAGGAGCCGCTGAAGAAACTGCTGTGTCTGCTCGGTTTCGGCGACATTCTCCGCTGCGCCTTCCGCAAAACCGCATGAACCGCAAGCAAGTCATCTCCTGGATCATGCTGGCCACCAGCCTCGTGCTGCTGATGGCCGTGCAGCCATATGCCGCGGGCTACGGCCACTTTCGCCGCACGATACTCGCTGAGCTGCTAATGCAGTGGAAGGATGCCACATGGCAGCATGGTGCGTTGCTGCCGTTCATTGTCGGTTACTTGCTCTGGCGGCGGCGAAATGAGGTCGCGCAGCTTCCAGAATCATCGAACCGATGGGGTTTCGTGCTCATTGTCCTGGCCTTGTTCCTCTACTTCGCCGGATTTCGCGCCAACAATTTCTACTGCGGCTATCTCGCGATCATGGTGCTGCTTGCGGGCACGGCGCTTTGGCTGGAAGGCGGGCAGCGCAGTCGTGTCCGGCTGTTTGCGTGGCTGATGCTCGGCTTCCTGTGGCCGCTGCCATTTCTGGAGGAGAGCATTGGCTATCAGATGCGGCTCATCATGGTGCAAGCGACAGGCTTCGTGCTGAATGCCGTCGGTGTCGATGCGCTCGTGTCCGGCACCGCGTTGCAATCCATGCCAAACCTCGAATTCGGCCGGAAGGCGGGCGAGTTGTTCAGCGTGGGCATCGCCGCTCCATGCTCCGGCATGCGCTCGCTGTTTGCGCTGTTGGTAGTCGGGGCACTGTTCAGTTACTTCCGCCAGCGCGTGATGTGGCGCAGGTTCGCGCTGTTCAGCACAATCCTGCCAATCGCCATCGTGGCGAACATGGTGCGCATCCTTGTGCTGATCTTCGCGGCGATGATCTTCGGCCAGAACTGGGCCATCGGCGATGTGGAGAAGGAAGTCTCCGCCTTCCACGAACTCACCGGCATCGTGGTCTTTCTTGTCGCGCTGCTGCTGCTTCAATCCGCCTCCTGGCTGCTGAACCGTCTATGCAGCGGACTCGGCTTCAAACGCTCACGCACCATTTCGCGTCAGGTTGTCTCCTCCGTGTCATGATCGCCCGTGCCTTCATTCTTTTCGCGCTCTGCGGCATGACCATGCTGCTGTGCCAGTTCTCACCACAGGCCAAAGGTGGCGATGAAGCGGGCGTGCTGGCTGAGTTGCCGATGGTGGCGGGCAGTTTCGTCGGCGAATCCGAGCCGCCAAGCGACAAGGAGCGCGCGTTGCTCCCCGCCGACACGATCATCGTGAAACGTGCCTATCGCACACCAGGTCGCTCGGTGGAGAATCGCGATCTCGCGCACGCCTCGCTCGTCATCGCCGGGAATGACAGTCGCAGCATTCATCGCCCCGAGGTGTGCCTCGACGGCCAGGGCTGGACGGTCACCGATTCACGCGTGCGTGAGGTCAAACTGATCTCTGGCGGAGTTCTGCGCGTGCGGGATCTCGCCATTGAGCGCGAAGTGCTGCTCGATGACGGCACCAAGCTGCCGCTGCGTGCGCACTATGTTTACTGGTTCGTCGGCGTCGATGTCAGCACGCCGAGCAACCTTGAGCGGCAGATGTTGAGCCTGCGTGACAGCGTGCTGCACAACGTGAACCATCGCTGGGCCTACCCGTCCGTGATGGCCCGCGTCACGGACAATCTCACGCCGCAGCAAAGTGGCGAGCGTCGTCGCAATGATGAGGAAACCGTCGAAATGATCCTCTCCCTCATCCGCAGCCTTGCGCCGCGTTTGCAGAAGGATTTGATGCCACACTCATGATTTCCAAGCTCCTCGCTCACCTCAAGCCTCTTGGCCGTGTCGCCGTCGCCTACTCCGGCGGCGTGGACAGTTCGCTGGTGCTGAAGGCCGCGCTCGATGCGCTGGGGGACGAAAACGTTGTCGCGCTTCTCGCCGTCTCACCCAGTTTGCCGAAGAGTGAGAAAGACGAGGCCACCGCACTCGCCAACCAACTCGGTGCTCGTCTTGAACTGCTGCCCACGGAGGAAACGAACGATCCTGCGTATCAGGCGAACGCGCCGAACCGATGCTACTTTTGCAAGGATCACGTCTATCGCGCCCTGCGGCAGTTTACGGAGCAAAACGGCATCGCCCATGTGCTCGACGGCATGAACGCCGAGGACACGCTGGATGTGCGCCCCGGTCGCGCCGCCGCGCGTGAGCTGAAAATCCTCAGTCCGTTGCACGATCTCGGTTTCAGGAAAAAAGACGTGCGCGAAGCCGCCCAAGCCCTCGGCTTGCCGAACTGGGACAAGCCTGCCGCCGCCTGTCTCGCCTCGCGTGTGCCGTACGGCACGAGCGTGACGCCCAAACTGCTCTCGCAGATCGAACGCGCCGAGGCCGCGCTGTTTGATCTCGGCTTTCGTGAGCTGCGCGTGCGCCATCATGGCGATGTCGCTCGTCTGGAGGTGCCCGAGGCCGATTTGCCGCGTGCCTTGCAGCAGCGCGAGGAAATCACCTCCGCGTTGCGTGCCGTCGGTTACACTTACATCACGCTCGATCTCGCCGGTTTGCGCTCCGGCAGCATGAATGAAGTGCTTCAAGCCCGCGCTGTATGAACGAATCGAAACTCCGCGAACTCCTGACCCAAGTCAGCGAAGGCAAGCTCCCGCCTGATCAGGTGCTGGAACGTCTGCGCACGCTGCCCTTTGCCGAAGCCGGCCAGGTGCTTGCCGACACTCATCGCGTCATCCGCCAGGGCTTCCCCGAAGCCGTTTATGCTGAAGGCAAGACGCTCACACAAACCTCCGATGCCCTCACCGCCCTCGTCGCCGCGCATGGCTGCGCTCTCGCAACACGCGTGACACCCGAGATGGCCACCCTGTTGCTCCAACGCTTTCCCACCGGTAGTTACGATGGTGTCTCGCGGCTGTACCGCATCGGCCAGATGGAGGGCTCATTCAAATCGGCTCCCGTGGCCGTTGTGTGCGCTGGAACGTCGGATTTGCCAGTCGCCGAAGAAGCCGCGCAGACGCTCGAATTTGCCGGAGCCAGGGTGAATCGCATCACCGATGTCGGCGTGGCCGGGTTGCATCGTCTTCTGGCCCGGCTCGATGATTTGCGCAGCGCCAGCCTCGTCATCGCCATCGCGGGCATGGAAGGTGCGCTGCCCAGCGTCCTCGGCGGCCTCGTCGCAGCACCGGTGATCGCCGTGCCGACCAGCATCGGCTACGGCGCGAACCTCGGCGGCATCGCCGCCTTGCTCAGCATGCTCAACTCCTGCTCCAGCGGCCTCACCGTCGTGAACATCGACAACGGGTTCGGGGCCGCCATGGCGGCGATACGGATCTTGAGCACGCATGCCAACCGGACTTGAACAGGCTGAACGAGGAGACAATCCGGCTTATTTTATGGTTTTCATAAATTAAACCTCGATTTAGGTCGATTATGTCATAAATTTCATAATCTATGAAACTGTCTAGGTTCCTTTTGCCAATGCTTGCTGCTTTAACCGCCACGGCCAGCGCCGCCACCATTTCGGTGGCCGGAGTGGACGACAATGGCTCGGGAGGCGTGTACGAAATCGACGGCCAGAACTACTGGTGGATGTGCGTGGAGCCAGGACCGCCCGCAGTGCAGGTGCCGACCTTGGGGCAGACAATCACGGCGGACTCGCAGTCGTTCCTGGACGGCTGGGACCAGCAGAACACCGAACGCCTTGGCATTTACACCGGCGACCCATCCCTCTACACCACGGCCATTCCGCGTCAGGTTGCGGTGATGGAATATGTGCTCGACACCTACCTGCCTTGGAACACGCTGGCGGGCCCTTCAGGCCGCTTCATCGAGCAGAGCAGCGACTCCTCGCTCTATGCGAACGACGATGCCTTCTACAATCCGTTCTTCGCCGTGCAGAATTTCCTGTCCGAGACCTACGGCAAGACGGTGAAGGAGGACTTCACCGACATGAGCGATTTTGTGAACTACTACGATGGCAGCATCACCCCGGCGGGCATCGCACGTTCCGGCATCTTCCAAGACATCCTCACCGATGTGGAGGGCAAAGGAAACGCCTTCTTCGACACTTACACTGCCACCCACGGCTACTACATCGCCAACACGCTGTTTCCCTCGGCCGACCCGGACAACTGGCAGGACGCCCTCATCATCGCCTCCTTTGCTCCGGTGCCGGAGCCGGGCAGTGCGATGCTGATCGCCTGCTGCGGCGTGGCCTGGATGGTGCGCCGTCGGCGTCGGCTGGCGTAATTGCTGAGTAGTCCGCGAGTCCGCTCGCGGTTCATTTTAAGCCACCGCGACAGAGTCGCGGACGACATGTCTCTCGAAGACACCCTCTATCCGCTGCTCAAGCTCTACGAGGCAGCGCCGCAGCCGGTCAAATCACTGGCAGGACGGGCGTATCGGGCGATTCCTGCCAAGCTGCGCTACGGCTCGGCCTACACACGGTTTCAAAACGAGGCGCGGGAGGTGGAGATGTGGGATGTGGAGACGGTCCGGCGGTATCAGGTGGCAGCATTGCGCGAATCACTGATCGCGGCCTCGAAAGCACCGTTTTACGCGGAGCGCTTCGCGGCCTGCGGTGTTGATCCAGCAAAGTTTGAGTCGCTGGAGCAACTGGCGGACTATCCGCTGCTAACGAAACAGGATCTCCTTTTACATCGCGAGCAGATGGTGAACCCAGAGTTCGCCGCGAAACAGCGCATCTACATCACCACCGGCGGATCGAGCGGCGTGCCGGTCGGATTTTATCTGCACAAGGGCGTGAGTCGGCCCAAAGAACAGGCTTACCTCGAAGCGCAGTGGTCACGGCGCGGGTATCGCGTGGGAGATCGCGTGGCGGTGATTCGTGGTGGCGTCACGTCGAGCAAGGCACGCGGCGGCATCAGCTACTACGATGCGACGCGGAACTGGCTCATCCTGTCCTCGTATCACCTCACGCCGGAGCGTCTGCCGGAGTATGTGGCCGCGTTGAACCAGTTTCGCCCGCAGCACCTGCATGCGTATCCCAGCGCGGCACTCATGTTGGCACGCGGACTGGCGCAGGCGGGGTTGAAGCTCGATTTCCCACTCACTTCGCTGCTCTGCGGTTCGGAGAAGCTCACCCCCGAGTCACAGCAGCATCTGGAGGAGTTCTTCGGTGCCCGCGTCTGCCACTGGTATGGTCACAGCGAGCGCGTGGTGCTCGCCGCGCAGGGGCGCACCTCGAATCACCTGCATTTCTGGCCGACCTACGGCTTCGTCGAGTTCGGCGAGGCAAATGCCGACGGCCATCGCGAAATCATCGGCACCTCGTTTCACAATCACGTCATGCCGCTGATTCGGTATCGCACAGGAGATCTGGCGAAAATGACGAATGACGAAGGCGGAATGACGAGTGCCGTGGTTTCGGAGGTCGTGGGCCGCGACTACGAGTTTCTCATCAGCGCCACCGGTCGCCGCATCTCACTCACCGCGATCAACATGCACGACAACATCTTCGACGGCCTCCTGGCCGTGCAGTTCTTCCAAGAACGACCCGGCGAAGTGGAATGCCGCTTTCAACCCGGCCCGCAGTGGCAAAGTAGCCGTGCGGAGGCGATGCGGGCGGGCTTGCTGAAGAAATTGGGCGATGATTTTACCCTCACGCTGCGTGAGGTGCAGGAAGTGGAGAAGACAAGTGCCGGAAAGCACAAATGGATATCCACCGCAAGAGTGCATAGTTCACTATGAACCCGTCCAAACTTGAAAAAGAATTGCGTACTCAGATCAAAGTTGAACTGAATCACCTGAGTGAGCGGTTGACAAAGGAACTCCAGGAAATCTTGGGCGTTAAAGCGCCCGAAAGTTGCAGTTCATTAAGATTTGAATTCGATTCTCCAGAATTCAGCGACCGCTTCCCCGTGGTTTATTACTGGCTGAAGGGTGATGGACAAGCATCCAAAGTCCAGACGCTACTGAAATCCACAAAGTCCACGATACCTGAGGCAGTGTTAGAAGACCCCAAGTATGATCAAGAGGGACTGGATACTTGGGACATCGCCTCTACAGAGTTTGTGTCATGGTTTGCCAAATGTTGGAGAAAGGCAGGCGGTCGTCACTCGACCTTACCTGCGTTTATCGCACATCATGACAGCATTTATGCATTCGATCTGCTTAACGGACGCGAAGTTTGTGAGACTGATGAATCCTAACCACGGAGATCGGCCTATTACTGAATGAAACAACTCGCCCAATACCAAGACGGACGCCTGGAACTCCAGGACGTCCCTGCGCCGGTGCCGCCACCGGGGGGGATTCTGGTGCGGACGACGTGTTCGGTGATCTCGCCGGGGACGGAGCGGATGAAGGTGGAGCAGGCGCGGATGTCGCTTCTGCAAAAGGCGAAGGCGCGGCCTGATCAGGTCAAGAAGGTGATCGACACGGCGAAGACGCTGGGCTGGAAGGCGGCGCTGGAGAAAGTGCGCAACCGGCTCGAATCGCCGACGCCACTGGGCTACTCGGCGGCGGGCGTGGTGGTGGCGGTGGATGAGTTGAACTCACGTTTCCGTGTCGGTGATCGCGTGGCCTGCGGCGGCGCGGAGTGCGCGTTTCATGCGGAGATGATCTCGGTGCCGGATCTGCTGGCGGCGCCGGTTCCCGAGGGCGTGGAGGACTGGCAGGCGGCTTACACGACGCTGGCGTCGATCTCGATGCAGGCGGTGCGTCAGGCCGAGGTACGGCTGGGAGATCGCGTGATGGTCATGGGCCAGGGACTCGTCGGCCTGCTGGCAACAAGTTTGCTCAAGGCCTCCGGTGCCCGTGTGCTGGCGGTGGATTTCGTTTCATCGCGTCTGCAAACCGCGCTGGCGATGGGTGCGGAGCGGGTGGTGAATCCGGCGGAGACAAAGGTCGAGGACGTGGTGCGTGAATGGACGAACGGGCACGGCGTGGACGCGGTGATCATCTGCGTGGGCGGCAAGTCGAGCGGTCCGGCGGACCAGGCGATCGCGTGTCTGCGGGATCGAGGCGTGATGGTGATCACCGGCATTTACGATGCCGAACTGTCCTGGAAGACGGCCTACATGAAAGACATCCATGTGCGCTACTCGCGCAGCTACGGCCCGGGACGTTACGATCCGCAGTACGAGTGGGGCGGGAAGGATTACCCCATCGGCTATGTGCGCTGGACGGAGAACCGGAACTTTGAAGCGTGTCTGGAGCTGATGCACACGGGTCAGCTCGATTTGAAGCCCGTGACGACGCGGCGGGTGGGGTTTGAGGGTGTGCTGGAGGTTTATGACAAGCTGGAGAGCGAGCTAGGGGTCGTGATTGAGTATTGTAGTCCCGGCTTTAGTCGGCCTGAGGAGGTGAAGCCTGCTGCGGAGTCACAGATCCAGGACCGCCTAAAGGCGGAACTACAGAACGGCGTTGAGACGCTCGATGTCATCGGCGCAGGGAACTTTGCCCGCACGATGTTGCTGCCGCATGTGAAAGGGGAAATCACACTCGGCACCATCGTCAACGCCACTGGCCTCAGCGCTCGTCATGTGAAGGAGAAGTTCGGCTTCGCGAACGCGGAAACAGATGCGGCGAAAGTGCTCGGAGGTGAAACAGGCTGCCAGCCTGTGGGTTCGGAACAGGCTGGCAGCCTGTCTCACGCGGCGGTGATGATCGGCACACGTCACCATCTGCATGCGCCACTGGTGCTGAAGGCGCTGCAAAGCGGGAAGCACACGTTTGTGGAGAAACCACTTTGTCTCACTCGCGAAGAACTGTCTCAGATTGATGAGGCGATGAGTTCCACCACTGGCAGCATCATGGTGGGCTTCAACCGGCGTTTTGCACCAGCGACGCTCGCGATGATGCAAACGCTGCAAATCATCCCAGGACCGAAGACATTGGCCTTCCATGTGAACGCAGGCGTTCTGGCACCGGATCACTGGTATGCGAACGTGGATGAAAGCGGCGGTCGCGTGCTCGGCGAAGCCTGTCACTTTTTTGATTTCGCCTGCCATGTGCTCGGCAGACCGGTGAAGGTGACGGCGCAGACGGTGGGCCGCCCGACGGTGCCGGATTCAGTGACGGCTCAAATTGAGTTCGCGGATGGATCGTCGGCACAGATCGTTTATTCGGCGGAAGGCGACCCGGCGTTTCCCAAGGAATCGTTTCGTGTGTTTGCCAACGGTTCTGTTATAGAGTGCGAGAACTTCATGAGGCTCTCCATTTTCCAAAATCGCAAACAGACGGTGAAGAAATTCGCCTCGAAAGGCCATGCGGAGGAAATGGCGGCCTGGCTGGCCTTTTTGAAGGGCGGTTCACCGCATCCGCTGCCGTATGAGGAGGCGCGGCAGAGCATGCGACTGACATTTGCGGTGCTGGAGTCGATCCGCGAGGGACGGGGAATCGTGTTGTGATGAAGAAAAAGATGTCGTGGTATGCGCACCGGCTGCGTGCGATGAGCCTGGGCGAGATCGGGCGTCGCGTGGTGGAGCGTTGGGGACGGCTGGGCGAAGCCGCGAATCTCAAAAAGATCTCGCGCAAGGCATGGGACGGCACGTTTGCCGATTATCCAAAGCTGCCGTGGCGTGAACGCGTGCCGCCGGAGCTGCGCAAACAACTGGCTGCCGATGCGGAGAAGCTGGTGCGCGGCGAGTGGAGGCTGTTCGGCTGGAAAAGCGTCGAGGTCGGCGCGCCGCCCTGCTGGCATCGCGATGCGACGCTGGGCGTGGTGATTGATCCCGACATTCCGGCTCGGAAGCTGGATCATCGACATCTGGAGCACGATGCCGATGCAAGGGCAATCTGGGAGATCAATCGCTGGTCCGAAATGACGCGCATGGCGATGCACAGCGCGCTCAATGGCGATGTGCATGCCATCCGCGTCTCACAGCTCTGGCTCGAAGACTGGTGCGACCGCAACCCGCCCGGCCACGGCATCAACTGGACGAGTCCGCTCGAAGCAGGACTGCGTCTGATGAACTTCTGCTGGTTCGACGCGCTCGTGCGCGGCTGCAACGACCCCGAACTGGCGCGTCGTCAGGATGAGCTCACGGCGCGCATCGTCCCGGTGCATGCATGGTGGGTCTGGCGGCGCAAATCCTTCGGTTCCTCGGCGAACAACCATCTCATCGGTGAATTGAGCGCCCTCGTGATGGCGATCACGCGCTGGCCGTCGCTGGCGCTCATGACCTGTCCGGCGCAACGCGTGTGGAAGCTGCTGGAGCGCGAGATTTTGCGTCAGTTCGCGTCTGATGGCGGCAACAAGGAGCAGGCGCTGCATTATCACCTCTTTGCGTGGGAAATGAGCTGGCATGCGGGTCTGGCGTCGGATGGTTTGAAAGGCGAGGTGCTGGAACGGCTGACGAAAGCGGCGCAGTTCTTCGTGGACGTCGTCGAAGCACCCGAATGCTGGGATTTCGGCGACTCGGATGACGCGCAGGTCCTGCCGCTGGCGGTAAAGCGTTCGAATGTGGCCGCTGAGTTTCGCGGCTGGCTGCTGGGCCGGGCGGATGGCTCGGCGTTGCGCTACTGGCTGGGCGAGCCGCCGAAAGGTGTGAAAGCATCCATGCGCAGCAAGTGGCTGCTGCAGCCGGAGAGCGGGCAGGCGGTCTGGCGCGATGCACGCTGGACGGTGCGTGCCGATGCGTCGCCGCTCGGCCTTGGCAGCATGGCGGCGCACGGGCATCTCGATGCGTTGCATGTCTCGCTCTGGTTTGAGCAGCATGCGCTGGTCATTGATCCGGGGACTGGTGCCTATTACGGCAACACCGCGCTGCGCTCGCGTCTCGCCTCGTGGGAGGCCCACAACGGCCCGGTGCCCGTTGCTGGTCGTCATACACCGCAGCGTTTGGGGCCGTTTCTCTGGATGAAACATCATGCAGCGCCCAAACTGAAGGTTCATGAGGACATCTGTGTCACAAGCCTCGAATGCGACGGGCAGTGCGTGCAGCGTGCTGTGCATGTGGCTGAGGGTTACGTGGAGATCTGCGATGAGGTCAGCCACGAAACATTGCATGTGGTGACGTGGCAGCTTGCGCCCGGCTGGAGCGTCGAGCGTGAACGCCAAAACGGTTTTGTCTGCAAGCATGCCGAGTCCATTCCGGTGCATGCGACGTTGAACGGTGATCACATTGAACAATGGGAAATCGTGGAACGCGAGGCATCGCCGCATTTTCGTGAGCTGGTGCCGTCCCAAGCGGTGAAGATCACCTTCAAGGGCACGCTCACGACGATCTGGCGCAAGGCCGGGTGATTGGCAGCACAGTTTGAAGCAAGCGCGAGGCGCGGGAGATGATCCCGCGCCTTTTTGTTTTCATCAATCACGGTTTCAGTTCCACTGCCTTGTAGCAGCGGTGTTCGAGCACTGAGGGCAGCAGGCCCTTGACCTCAGGACGCATCAAGTATGAATGCGTGTACCAATAGATCGGCAGCATGGGGGCTTCATTGAGGAGGATGGTCTCGGCCTCGTTGAGCAGTTGCAGGCGCCTGGCGGCATCGCCTTCGCGGAAGCTTTGATTGATGAGTTCGTCGTAGCGTTTGTTGCCCCAGCCGGTGTTGTTGTTGCCGTCGCCGGTCTGCCAGATGGCGAGGAAGGTGGAGGGATCGAGGTAGTCGCCGACCCAGCCGAAGCGGGCGATCTGGTAGTCGAATTTGCGCTGCGATTCCAGATAGACGCCCCAGTCCTGGTTTAAAACACCGGCTGGAACGTTGAGGTGCTGCTTCCACATGGCCTGCACGGCCTCGGCGATCGAACGATGAGATTCGCTGGTGTTGATGAGGATGTCGAAAGGCGGAAAACCTTTGCCATTGGGGAAACCTGCCTCGGCGAGGAGGCGTCGCGCCTCAGCCGGATCGAAGCGCATGATGTCCGGGACTTTGTAGTCGGCATTGCAACCGGGCGGAGTGAGCCCCGTGGCGGGTTGTTGTCCGGCACGGAGGATGTTGCGTGTGATGCTTTCGCGGTCGATGGCGAAAGCGAGCGCCTTGCGCACCAGCGGATTGTCGAAGGGCTTCTTCGTGGTGTTGCAGCGATACATGTACACGCTGAGCAGCGGATCGTTGTGGAAGAAGGGCGACTTCGCCTCGCGATAAACGGGGATCTTAGACAGCGGCATGGTGAGCGTGACGTGGAGCTGTCCGTCGTTGAAGGCGAGTTCCTCAGTGGTGTCGCTGGAGATGGGGAGGAAGACGATGCCGTTGAGCTTCACGTTCGCGGCGTCCCAGTAGTGCGGGTTGCGTTCGACTTCGACGGCTTGGTTAACATCCCAGCGCTTGAGCTTGAAGGCGCCGTTGCTGACCATGTTGGCGGGGCGTGTCCAGCGCGTGTTGCGGTCGCTGATTTTGCCGTGCTTCTCGATGGCGTGCTGCGGCACGGGGAACCACGAGTAGTGCTTGATCATGCTGGGCAGGTAGGGCGCAGGGCCCTTGAGCGCGATTTGCAGCGTGTGGAGATCGAGCGCCTTCACGCCGACCTCAGAGAAGTCCTTGATCTTGCCGGTGTGGTACTCCTCGGCGTTGAGCAGAGGGTAGAGCATGTTCGCGTAATCGGCGCCGAGCTGTGCGGTGAGGATGCGCTGGTAGGCATAGAGGAAATCGGCGGCAGTGAGCGGTGAGCCATCGCTCCATTTGCCGTCCGGCTGAAGTTTGAAGGTCCAGGTGGTGAAGTTTTCATGCGTCCAAGAGGCTGCGGCACCGGGGGCATCGCCATCAGGATTGCCGGGGGCGGGGGCGATGAGGCCTTCGAAGAGGGCGTGAAAAATCATGTGCTCCGGCTGGCCGCTGGCGAGTTGGGGATCGAGCGTGGCGGGTTCGGAGCCGTTGCCGGCGAGGAGAATGCCGTTGCGGTTTGCCTCCTCGACCCGTGTGGGCCGGTGTGTGCGCACATGATGAAACCACGCAATGCCACCGACGAAGGTGGCGAGAATGAAGACACGAATGATCCAGCGCATGACCGCGAACATGACACGCGGGCAGGTGTTCGTGCAACTGGAGTGGTGAGGCGACGGTGTGGTGCAATGGAGTGATGGAGTGGTGGGTTTTGATGTCCTTCCACCACTCCAATACTCCACGACTCCATCCGCTCGTCCGGACAAACAAACGACCCCGCCATGCATGGGCGGGGCCGCGTGGGGGTTTCAGAATTCAGATTCCGGCGCTACTACCTGCCGAAACCGAAGTTGAAACTGATGCCGCTGCGCGGGCGGCTGTAGGAAGGGCGGTAACCGCTGTAGCCGTGCTGATGGTGGCCGTGACCGTAGCCCGGATTGTAGCCATAGTTCGGCTGCTGCGGAGGCAGCGTCACCCACTGGCCGATCGGGCGGCCGCAATGATCGTAACCGACGATGCGATACTGGGCGACAATCGGCGTGCCGCAGGAGTTGTACCCAACCACACGGGTCTGGCCGTTGCAGAAGTGGTCGGCTTTGGCGGTGGAGGGAGCTGCAAAGCCAAGAACGGCGGCCGCAGCAAGGACAGAGAAGAGTGTTTTCATGGGAGGGTGGAATTTGTTTCCGCACTCTCTGACGAGGCCGCTTCCGGCCTATTCAGGTTCCATGAAAATATTTTTTCGCCTAGTGCTGAGACGAGGATTTGGGATCGAAGGCGTCGCGCAAGCCGTCGCCCAGCAGATTCAAGGCAAGCAACGTGGCGGAGAAGAAGATGCCGGGATAAAGCAGCAACCAGGGATAGGTCTCCATGGAGTTCGCACCTTCACGAATCAGCACGCCCCAGCTCGCATCGGGCGGCTGGATGCCGAGGCCGAGGAAACTCAGCGCCGCCTCCAGCAGCATGACACCGGGCACGGTGAGACTGGCGTAGATGATGACGGGGCCGATCACATTGGGCAGCAGGTGCTTCCACACGATGTGCCAGAAGCCCGCACCGCTGGCGCGTGCGGCGGTGATGAATTCGAGGTTTTTTAATGCGAGCACCTGTCCGCGCACCACACGCGCCATCGTCAGCCATTCCACCGCGCCAATCGCGACAAAGATGAGCCAGAACTCACGACCGACGATGACCATGAGGAGGATGACGAAGTTGATGAAGGGAAACGCATACAGGATGTCCACGATGCGCATCATCGCAGCGTCAGTGCGACCGCCCGCAAGGCCGGAAATCATGCCGTAAAACACGCCGATGATCGCGGCGACCGTGGTGGCGAGCAAACCGACCTCCAGCGACACACGGCCGCCGTGCAGGATGCGCGTGATCATATCGCGCCCGAGTGGATCCGTGCCGAGCCAGTGCGAGAAGCTTGGATCCGTGGCCTTGAGCTCGAGATCCTGCTGCGCCTGCTCGTAAGGCGAGAGGGAAGGCCCGACAGCGCACAAAACGACGAGCGCGACGAGAAACCAAAGCGCCCAGGCATTGATGCGGTGTCGCATGAGCCGCCGCCATGCGGCCCGCATGGGTGAAATGCCGGTTGTTGCGGAACTGCTCATGCGTGAAGACGGATGCGTGGGTTGAGCAGCGCCTGGAGGATGTCCACCAGCAGGTTGAAGCCGACGATGAGCGCGGCGTAGAAGGTGGAGATGGCGATCGTGAGCTGGTGATCGCCGTTGGTGGCCGCGGCGATGAAGAACTGGCCGAGGCCGGGCAATTGGAAGATGGTTTCGACAATGAACGAGCCCGTGAGCAATCCTGCGGCGGCGGGGCCAAGAAAATTGAGCACTGGCAGGCTGGCGAGCTTCATCGCATGCAGAAACACGACCGATGTCTCGCCCGCCCCCTTGGCACGGGCGGTGCGTATGAATTCCTGCGCCAGTGTCTCGCGCAAACTGCCACGCGTGAGCCTCGCGATGTAGGCGCTGTAAATGATGCCGAGCGTGAGCGCGGGCAGCACCCAGTCCGACGAATCAAACCAGCCGGAGACGTTGAACCAGCGCAGCTTCAATCCGAACAGCATCGCGATCAGCGGTCCCAGCACCATGCTGGGTGCGCAGATGCCGAGTGTGGCCACGAGCGTGCTGCCACGATCCTCGAGCGTGTTGGGTCGCAGCGCTGCAATGGCTCCGAGCGGCACACCAATGGCCAGTGCAATGAGCAGGGCCGCCACACCCACGGTCGCCGATACCGGGAAGCCGGAGGCGATGATCTCATCCACGCCACGGCCTTTGTAGTGATACGAGTCGGGCAGATTGAGCGTGGCGTAGTGTTTGAGCTGAAGTCCAAGCTGCACAATCCATGGCTTGTCGAGGCCGTAGTAAGCCCGCTGCGCCGCAATCGCTTCAGGCGTGGCGTTGCGCTCAGCGCGGATCGGCCCGCCCGGCACCATCTGTGACAGTGTGAAGGTGATCGTGATCACCGCGAAGATCACGATGATGCCCTGGACGATGCGGCTGACGAGAAAGCGGATCATTTCGACTTCTCGTAAAGATCGCTGATGTCAGCGGTGGCGAGATCAATGAGATACGTCGCGATTTTCGCGCCAAGGGCCTCGAAGTAGCGCTTGCCTTTCTCCGCAGTGGAATGCTGCGGATCGCCGGAGCCGGTGTCATTCGTGGCTTTGGTCCAAGCGCGTTGTGCCCATGCCCACTTTTCGTGGATGGCCTTGAGTTTCCAATGGTTGTCAGTGCCGGAGCCCCATTCGGCCTTCGGCAGTACCAGATCGGGATGTAGATGAATCATGAGGCTGGTCTCGCGCTCATCAGCGTGATCGCCGACGATGGTGAAGATGTCGTCGCCTTTGACCGCGTTGAACCACGAGACGGTGGAGAGGAACATCTTCGGGTGCCGTGCCTGAAGCTCGCGCAGCATCTGGCGGAAATCGTTGCCGCCGTGGCCGTTCATGATGACGAATTTCATCACGCCGACGCCTTCGAGGCTGCTGATCACGTCCTCGAGCACCATCATCTGCGTGGTGGGATTCATGTTGATGCAAAATGGCACATCAAGCTGGCCGGTCTGCACGCCGAAGGGCATGTTTGGCAGGATGCCGACCTTGGTGCCTGCTTCCCAGGCGATACGGCCCGCTTCGGCGGCGATGGCGTCATTTTGCAGCGAGTCGGTGGCATAGGGCAGGTGCCAGTTGTGAGCCTCCGTGGCTCCCCACGGCAGCATGGCAACCTCATAGCGTGTGGCTTTGACGTGCTTCCAATTCGTTTCGGCGATGATCCAAGGTCTCGGGCTCATGAGGCGATGTTAAAGAGGCATTCGTTTGATGCAAAGCAGACAAACTCGTCCATGGGAGACGTTTTCCTCAGCCCCCATGTTTCGTGCCCTGATTTTTCTATGCCTCTCCTCCATGGCTGCCGCGGAGGTGTCCTTCTCGAAGCAGATCGCGCCGATTTTGATCGACCAGTGCGTGGAGTGTCATCGTGCGGGCAAGGCGAAGGGAAGCTACCGGCTGGACACGGTCGAACTGATGCTCAAAGCGGGCGACAGCGAGGCCGCGCCTGTTGTGGCGGGCAAACCGGACGAGAGCGAACTGTTCCGTCTGATCGTGGCGCATGATGGAGACGACCGCATGCCCAAGAAGGCCGATGCGTTGTCTGAAAAGCAGATCGCGCTCATCCGTGAATGGATCGCCCGCGGTGCCAAGTTGGATGTGGCGGACAAGAAAGCCGCGCTGACGGCGGTGGTGCCGGAAAAGGAGGCAACCCTGGCGCCCGACAAGTATCCGCGTCCTCTGCCGGTCACAGCGCTGGCGCTGAGTCCGGACGGCGGCACTCTGGCATGCAGTGGTTATTTTGAAGTGACTTTGTGGGATGTGGCGACGGGGAAGCTCAAATCGCGACTTGGCGGCATGCCGGAGCGCGTGCTGGCGCTGGCGTGGACGGTGGATCATCAACTTGCGCTGGCAGGGGGCGTGCCGGGACGTTCGGGCGAAGTTTGGATCGTCGATCCGTCGAAACCTGCCGAGCGGAAGCGTCTCGTGAATGCCCGTGATTGCGTTTTGGCGATGGTCGCAAGCCCCGATGGCAAGTTGCTGGCCTGCGGTGGCGCGGACAACCTTGTGCGCTGCTTTGAGTTGCCCTCCGGAAAAATGAAGTGGCAGATCGAGCCGCACGCAGACTGGATCATGGGCCTGGCCTTCTCGCCCGACAGCCAACACATCGCCACGGCGAGTCGTGACCGCACCGCGAAGCGCATCGACGCCACGAGCGGGGAAATCGAAGCGACTTTCACCGGCCACGATTGCGCGGTTTTGAGCGTGGCATTCACTGCCGACAGCAAGGAAACGATCAGCGGTGACGTGGAGGGCGAGATTCGCCGCTGGGATCGGAATGGAGACGCGAAAAAAGACAGCACGCTGCGCCCAAACGGCCGCACGGAGGTGCTGGCGGTGGGTTTTCTCGACGCAGAGACGCCGCTGGCCGCAACGGGCAACGGCTCTGTCGTCTCGATGGATGCGAAGTCCCGCAAGACGAAGGAGAAGATCGCCCAGCATCAGGATCGTGTGAATGTGATGCTGGTGCTTCGCCACGACCAAACCACGCGTCTCATCACTGGCTGCCATGATGGTCGCGTGCTCATGAGCGAGGTGGGAAAGGCGGAGCCGGTCTTGCAATTTATGGCTTCGCCGGGATGGTGACACGCCATGTTTGAGTCACGCACCGCCCCGCTCATACCACGCCATGCGTTCCTGCGCCGCATGGTGACGTTCTTCGGCCTGGCGATCGGGGTGGCTGCCATGGCGCTGGCAATTGGCGTACTGGGTTATCATTTCATCGCCGGATTCGGCTGGATCGACAGTCTGCTGAACGCCTCGATGATTCTGGGCGGCATGGGGCCGGTGAACGAGCTGACTTCGGATGAGGCTAAGCTGTTCGCGTCGTTTTACGCATTGTTCAGCGGGCTGGTGCTCATTTCGGTGATGGGCATCGTGCTGGCACCGGCGGCGCATCGGGCGTTGCATCTGTTTCACCTCGACGAACAAGACATCGACAAATCATGAATACCGAACGCGTCGTCATCGTGGGGGCCAGTGACAATCCCGAACGCTACAGTTACCGGGCGCTGCTGATGCTGCGTCAGCACGGCCATGAAGTGGTGCCGGTGCATCCAAAGCTGGCGGAAATCGAGGGGATCGCGGTGGTGGCGGATGTGAGCCTGATTTCCGGCCCGGTGGACACGGTGACGATGTATGTCGGCGCGGCGATCTCGGCGGGATTGCAGGACAAGCTTGTCGCACTGAAGCCCCGCCGGGTGATTTTCAATCCTGGCGCAGAAAATGCGGTGCTGGCAGAGGCTTTGCAGAAAGCCGGGATTGCTTGCGAGGAGACCTGCACGCTGGTGTTGCTGAACACGGGGCAGTTTTGAACAAGCCGCCAGGCCCAGAGGTCTTATCTCCGCAATTCCATGCTCGAAATACAGAAAGCCAAAATCTACGAACGCAGCCGCATGCGGGCAAAGGGCGTGTCTGACGAGGAGATCAAACAGGCGCAGCATCTGCCGTTCCAGCCCGCCTTTGTGGAGGGAAAACGGAAACAACGGGCCGCGAACTCAACTGATGAGGTGCCGACGGGGCAGTTCTCGTTTCGCCGGCAAGGTTGAGCAGCGGTCTTGCCCGGCTGCAATGACCTGCTAGCATCGCGGCACACCACGCATGCCCGCGAACCGCTTTTACTCCACCTTTGACTTCGAGACGCTCGATCCACGCCCGTCGCACGCCGGTGAGTACCGGAATCCGTTCCAGATCGACCGTGACCGCATCATCCACAGCAGCGCGTTCCGTCGTCTGCAAAACAAAACGCAGGTGTTTCTGTCGGGCGAGTATGATTTCTACCGCACACGGCTCACGCACAGCATCGAGGTGGCTCAAATTGGCCGCAGCATCTGCGCCTGGCTGACACAGCAAAGTGATGCGCTGGGTGATGACTGCTTCATCGACCCTGATCTCGTCGAAAGTGCGTGCCTCAGTCACGATCTAGGCCATCCGCCCTTTGGTCATGCGGGTGAACGCACGCTGCACAAGCTGATGCAGCCCTATGGCGGCTTTGAGGGCAATGCGCAGACGCTGCGCATCCTGACGCAGACACTTTTTAGTGAAGGGCGCAGCGGCATGAACCCCACGCGGGCGCTGCTGGATGGCGTGCTGAAATACAAGACGATCTTCACGGAAAAACCCGCGAACAAAGCCAACCAGTACCTTTACGACGATCAGGACAAATGGCTCGATTTCACCATGGGCAGACAGGCTTTCCCCGCGGAGCTCACTCCCGGCAAGGCGCGCAACTCCTTCAAGAGCATCGAATGCCAGATCATGGACTGGGCGGATGACACGGCCTACTCGCTCAATGACATCGCTGACGGTATTCACGCTGGATTCGTCAACGTTCAGCGACTGGAGCGCTGGGTGGAGGAGCAAACCCTCAGCGACGACGACAAGGCTGATGTGGCCTTCTTGAGCAAGGCGATGCGCGAAAATCGAGTCGAGGGACGGCTGAACCGCCTCATTGGCGAATGCATTCGTGCGACGAAACTGGTGCCGACGGCGAATTTCCTCAGCCAGAGCACGCGCAGGCATCAGTTCGCGCTGGAGATCGATCCGGTGCAGCGCCGCCGGGCGGATCTGCACAAGAAGATCGCACTCGACCTCGTCTTCCTCAGCCCGCAGCTCCAGCAGCTCGATCACAAGGCCGATTTCATCCTCACGCGGTTGTTTGAGGTGCTCAAGGATCGCTACATCGAGTCAGTGCAGCCGAAAGGTCTGCATCTCATGCCAGCGGCCATCGAGAAGGAGATTCAGAAAGCCGAATCCGCCAACGAGCGCGCCCGCCTCGTCTGCGACTGGATCGCGAACATGACGGACCACTTCGCCTTCCGCACGTATCGCCGGTTGTTCGACGCCGACTTCGGCTCGATCACGGATTTCGTGTAAACGGGACTACAGCTTCGCGATGCGGCGGCAGACTTCTTCGACGTTCGCACGGCTGTTGAAGGCGCTGATGCGGAAGTAGCCCTCGCCGGCGCTGCCGAAGCCGCTGCCGGGTGTGATGACGACGTTAGCCTCGTTGAGCATCTTGTCGAACATCTGCCAGCTCGTGACGCCGTTCGGGCAGCCGACCCAGACGTAGGGAGCGTTCACGCCGCCGAAGACTTGGAGTCCAGCCTTCTTGCAGGCTTCGACGAGCAGCGCGGCATTGCCCATGTAGTGTTCGATGAGTGCTTTGACCTGCGCCTTGCCCTCGGGGCTGTAAATCGCCTCCGCACCGCGTTGGACGATGTAGCAGGCACCGTTGAACTTGGTGCTGTGACGGCGGCTCCAGAGCGGATGGATGGCCTGCTTGCCATCTGCTTTCGTTTTGCCCATGAGGCCTTTCGGAATGACCACGATGCCGCAGCGCACGCCAGTGAAGCCACCGTTCTTCGAGAAGCTTCGGAACTCGATGGCGCAATCGCGAGCGCCTTCGATTTCATAAATCGAACGCGGCAGCTCGGGATCGCGGATGAACGCCTCGTAAGCGGCGTCGTAGAGGAGCGTGGTGCCGTTCGCGAGGGCGTATTTCACCCAGGCTTCGAGCTGTGCGCGAGTGGCGACGGCTCCCGTCGGATTGTTCGGGTAGCAGAGGTAAGCGAGATCGACAGGCTCGGAAGGAATGTCAGGCACGAAACCATTGGCAGGCGTGCATTTGAGATAATGCAGGCCAGCGTAGGCGCCGCTTTCGTCGGCGTCGCCGGTGTTGCCAGCCATGACATTTGTATCGACGTAAACCGGATACACCGGGTCGGTGATCGCGATCTTGTTCCCGGCACCGAAGATGTCGAGGATGTTGCCGGTGTCGCACTTGCTGCCGTCGGAGATGAAAATCTCATCCGCTTCGATGTTCAGCCCGCGTGATTTGAAATCATGCTCCGCGATGGCATTGCGCAGGAAGTCGTAGCCCTGCTCCGGGCCGTAACCGCGGAAGGTGGCACGGTCGCCCATTTCATCGACAGCCTTGTGCATGGCCGTGCGGACGGCCTCAGGTAACGCTTCGGTCACATCGCCGATGCCGCAGCGGATCAGGCGCTTCGCGGCCTCGGTATTGGCCTCCGTGAAGACCTTCACGCGGCGGGCGATTTCGGGGAAGAGGTAACCGGCTTTGAGCTTGTTGTAGTTTTCGTTGATGTAGGCCATGGCGGGGAAAAGGGGCTGCCAGTGTGGCGAGTCATGGCGGGGATGCAAGGGGGGCAAAATCTGGCCGGAATTATGTGACTTGGGCGTGAAAAACCATTTACAACTCTTACATATGCGAATTCATCTCATGGGTGAGATTCAAAAATTCGAATCTCACCTCTGCCATGAAGAAACACTCACTCGCGCTAAGCCTTGCCTTAGGAACTGCCTGTCTCCTGGGCAGTTGCGCCTATCACGAGATTGCCTGGCAGGAGCAGCAGATTCGCAAAACGCCGGTCAGCTACAGCAAGCCGCAGCTCTGGAACAAACGGCACCTGACTTGGCGCCTGGACACCACCACACCGGTGCCTGAGCGCCTCTCTGAGGCCGAGCTGCTGCGGGAGATCAATGAGAGCTTCCACAGTTGGGAGGCCGCTGGCGTCTTCACCTTTGCCCAAGCCCGGATCGGCGAACCGGCTGACATCGTGATCAGTTTCGGCAAACCGCCCGGACGCGCTTGGGACGGCCAGCTTGGCAGCATGGGACACGCAACCTTCCCTTGGAGCAGCGAACGCGGCCACATCTACCTCGATCCGTCCGAATGGTGGAGCACGAAGTCGTTCGCCTTGGTGGGCGATCCCATCACGAAATGGCTGCCACATGAGATTGGCCATGTGCTTGGCCTGCAGCACACACACAAGCAGGATCAGACCATGAGCGAGACAGGTCCCTACGGGTCGCCGGACTCGGCGAGTTTTGCCCAATTGCGGCATCTCTACGCGCCGCACACACCGGTGTTCACCTGGGTGCAGTGCGTCATGGACAGCTCCGGCGCTGAGTGATGCGCCGAAGCCGCGCGGTAAGAAATCGTCCGCGCCATTCGTGCTGAGAGCATGACAAAGCATGGTCTGTTTCTCGTGATTTCTTTTTCAGGCCTTTCCTGGGCTGCTGAAAAGGATCTGAAGTTCCCCTCCACCCCGCCAGTGGAGCCGCAAAACGCCGCGAAGACCTTCCACGTGCTCGACGGCTTCGAGATGCAACTCATCGCCGCTGAGCCGCTCGTCACCGATCCCGTGGCCATCACCTACGATGCCGATGGCCGCGCCTACGTGTGCGAGATGAACGACTACCCCTACACGGACAAAGCCGCGCACAAGCCTGCCCAAGAAAACCCCACCGACCTGCCCCTCGGCAAGGTGCGCCTGCTCACCGATACCGATGGCGACGGCATCTTCGACAAGGCCTCCGTCTTTGCCGACGGCCTCTCCTGGCCCACCGGTGCCGCGTGCTGGAAAGGCGGCATCTTCGTCACCGCCACGCCAGACGTTTGGTATCTCAAGGACACGAATGACGACGGCGTGGCCGATGTGCGGCAAAAAGTCTTCACTGGCTTCAAAAAGCTCAACGTCCAGGCCGTCATGAACAACCCCATCTGGGGCCTCGATCACCGCATCTACATCGCCGGTGGCTCAAATGGCGGCGAAATCCAGCGCGTGCCCGGCAGCGAGGACGTCATGCCGCTGCCGAAGGACTTCAAACCGCTCCCCATCAAGCGTAACGACTTCTCCTTCGATCCCAGCACCGGCGATGTGCGCCTCGAAAGCGGCGGCGCACGCTTTGGCAACACCTTCGATGATTGGGGCAACCGCTTCCTCTGCAACATCCGCAATCCCTGCCAGCACGTTGTGCTGCCGTATCGTTACCTCGCGCGGAACCCGTATCTCGTCGTCCCCAGCGCCCTGAACGACTGCGCCGAGGCTGGCGACCAGCTTCCCGTCTATCGCACCAGCCCGCCCGAGCCCTGGCGCGATTTCCGCGCGAAACGCTGGGTGCAGGAAGGCAGCCACCTGCCAAAAAGTGAGCTCGTCGGCGCTGGTGTCGTCACCTCCAGCGCTGGCATCACCGTTTATCGCGGCGATGCGTATCCGAAAGAGTATCGCGACTTCGCCTTCGTCGCCGACGTGGCCGGAAATCTCTTCTACCGCATGAAGCTCGTGCCCGACGGCGTCACCTTCAAAGCCGTGCAAGTCGATGGCACCAAGAACTTCTGCACCAGCGACGACCTCTGGTTCCGCCCCGTGAACTTCGTCAACGCCCCCGACGGCTGCCTCCACGTCTGCGACATGTACCGCGAAGTCATCGAGCACCCCTGGAGCATCCCCGACGACATCCACACCGCCGTCGATCTGCTGCGTGGTCGCGATCGCGGGCGGATTTGGCGCTTAGCGCCAAAGAGTGGTCCGCTCAGTCCCCTGAGCGGCGCACCGCAGGCCAGTGCGTCAACGAATCCACCCGCTGGCACCCAAAGTCCGCAAAACGCCAACACCCGAACCGCACAGAGGACTGTGCGGACCACTTTGCTAAGCCACGCGCCCACCAAAGACCTCGTCACCCTCCTCGACCACCCCAACGCCTGGCACCGCGAAACCGCGCAACGTTTGCTGTTTGAGCGCCAAGATTTTACCTCGACTTGGATGCTCACGGATCTGATTCAAGGCAACCAGTGTTCGCCACGAGGCAAGACACACGCACTGTTTCTGCTTCAAGGCATGGTGAAAGATGCTGATGCCCGTGCGTTTGCCTTTGTCAAAGAATGGCCCGGACGAGCTCAGAGAGCCGTCGCCGACGTGATAAGCTCATGGATCGACAAAGGCTGGCCCACGCATCGTCACTTCGAGCACCTGACCAAATCAAAAGATCCCAATGCCCGCTTTGCATGGTCGATGTTCATGGCAGGGAGAGACATCGCTTTTGAATCAGCTTTCGCATGGCGTGATTTCATCATCGAAGGCTGCGAAGATCCATGGTTGCGCCCGATGATTCTGCTCGCCGGGCGCGGGTCGCTGCATTTTCAATTAAAGACCCTTGTCACACTTCCCATGACGATTGGCCGGCAGGAGTTGATGGAGCAGATCGTAAAGATTTTGGTCCAGGATTTGGAAAAGGGTGATTCCGCAGATGTTCTCGCCAATCTAGCCTACGGAGCCCGAAGCGAAGACAAACATCAGCAAATGGTGCTCATCACGGCGCGCGTAGCCCAAGCGATTCGGGCCAAGACGGGCAGGTCTATTCGTGAGGCTATCACCTCGCGGTCTGCGGAGATGAAGCAATCGGCCATCGATTGGATTGATCGAGTTGCTGAGCATTCGGCGGCTGGTTTAAAATCAAATTCGAGTATTTCGACCGATTTCTCGTGGTTGATTGCCGCACGGACGATCTCCCGGTTCGATGAAACGCTATGGTCTTCTTTTTTTGAATCGAATATGCCCGCTGAACTCCAGCTCGCCGCTCTCGGAGCCCTCGGCAGCTACCGCGAGTCGGCTGTTGCCGACATCCTCATCGAATCATGGCCGAAGCTGACTCCCACACTCCGTGACAAGGCCACCACGATCCTGCTGTCGCGCACGGACCGCATCGCCAAGCTCCTAGACGCCATCGAGGCGAAGAAAATCACGCCCGCGCAGCTGAGCGTCGCCGCGAAGGCAACGCTGGGGCGGCAGAAGACGCCCGCGTTGGCCGAGCGCATCGCGAAACTAATCGGCGATGGCTCGTCGTCGAATCGCAAGGAGGTCATCGCCAAATACGCTTCGGTCATGTCGATGACCGGCGACGTCACGCGCGGCAGCAAAGTCTATGAAACCGCCTGCATGGTCTGCCACAAATTCGCGGACAAGGGCAACGATGTCGGCCCGCACCTCGGCACGATCAAAGCGTGGACCGCCGAACAGCTCGCCACCAACATTCTCGACCCGAACCGCGAGGTCTCGCCGAACTTTGCGCTCTACATCGTCGAGACGAATGATGGCCGGACGCTTGCTGGCCTCATCGCGAGTGAAACGGCGGGCAACCTGACGCTGAAACGTGCCGACGGCGGCACGGACACCGTTTTGCGCAGTGAGATCAAGTCCCTGACCAGCCCTGGCATTTCCCTGATGCCCGAAGGCCTCGAAGCCGCCATCACCCCCCAGCAGATGGCGGACCTCATAGCGTATTTGAAGCAGTAGGTCGGAACAAAGCATTGCCGGAACCGGCCCCAAGAGGTATTCTTCGCGCATGGACGCAGCACTCAAAGCCAAGTATGCGAATCATCCGCTGGCGCAGGCCATCTTGCAGGATGCGCTGGCGATTCAGGATCGTTTCGCCGCTGATCCAGTCTATGCAAAGACAGGCAAGGGCTTCTTGAGGAGTGCTGGCGTGGAAGAGATCAAGCAGGCCAAGGCGGCAGTGAAGAAATCAAAATTCTGATCGCCATGAGCCAGGTTAAAGCATGGCTGGCCGAGGTGCCGTGGGATTTGGTAATCTTTCAGAATGCTTCCCTGTGCGAACAGAAGAACGCGCTGCACAAACCCACCTCGGATGGCTACGAAACCACCAAGACGCTTTGGGAGGCGTCCCATCAACAACCGATGACGCTGATGGGAGTGGTGGATCTCTGCCGCCGCTGCCATCGCATGGCTCCGTTCTGTTTTTACAACGGCAACACCTTCGCGGCGATTGCCCGCTCGATGGTGGAGCAGCTTGGGCTTTCAGGATCGGAAGCGGCGGCTCTCCGAAGCCTTGCGGGTCATATCGTGGCCGGGGTGGCGACGCCGGAGCAGCAGGAGGCGTTTCGGAAGTTCTGTGAGAAAAGCTGATCAAGCCACGATCGGACGGATCACCTCGCCATACACATCCGTGAGCCGGAAATCGCGACCGGCGTAGCGGTAGGTCAGCTCCTCGTGGTTGAGGCCCATCAGATGCAGGATCGTGGCATGCAGATCATGCACGCTGGTGGGATTGTCTTGCGCGGCGAAGCCGAATTCATCGGTGCTGCCATGCACGGTGCCGCCTTTGATGCCGCCCCCGGCCATCCAGACGCTGAAGCCATAGTGATTGTGATCGCGTCCCAACTTCGATTTGCCTCCGGCGAGCTCCACGGTCGGTGTGCGGCCGAATTCACCGCCCCAGATGACCAGAGTGTCCTCCAGCATGCCGCGCTGCTTCAAATCATGCAGCAGCGCGGCGATGGGCTGGTCGATCTGCGCGGCGAGCTTGCGGTGATTCGTCTCGATGTTGTCGTGATTGTCCCACGGCTGCCCCGCACCATGCCAGAGCTGCACCATGCGCACGCCGCGTTCCAGCAAGCGCCGTGCAATGAGCGTCTGCCGCGCATGCACGCCCTCGCCATACAACTCGCGAATATGTTGAGGCTCTTTGCTCACATCAAAAGCATCTGCGGCCTCGATCTGCATGCGGAAGGCCAGTTCGAAGCTCTGAATCCGCGCCTCCAGCCGTGGATCACTACGCTCTGCCCGATGCGCGGCATTGATGCGACGCAGCAGGTCGAGCTGGCGAAGCTGCACGCTCGTGTCCGCATGCGGGCTGCGGATGTTTTCGATCAGGCGATCCACCGCCTCGTGCTTCGAATCGACATACGTCCCCTGAAACGCGCCGGGCAGGAAGGCGGACTGCCAGTTCTCAGCGCTTTTGATCGGCATGCCACCTGGGCACATCGCGATGAAGCCCGGCAGGTTCTCATTCGCGCTGCCAAGGCCATACGTCAGCCAAGCGCCCATGCTGGGACGAGCCTGGATCGAATCACCGCAATTCATGAGCATCAGCGACGGCTCATGGTTCGGCACCTGCGCCTGCATGGAGCGAATGACGGCGATGTCGTCGATGTGTGCCGCTGTTTTCTCAAACAACTCGCTCACCTCGATCCCGCTCTGCCCGTAGCGCTGAAACTTGAAGGGCGAAGGAAACGCCGCGCCCGTCTTCCGCTCCGTGATGCGATGACTTGGGACCTGTTTCCCCTCGTAGAGTTTGAGCGCCGGCTTTGGATCAAACGTATCGACATGCGACGGCCCGCCGTTGAGGAAGAAGTGAATCACCCGCTTCGCCTTCGGCGCGAAGTGTGGTTTCGCCGCCTGCAAATCCGCCAGGCCAAGCGCCGCCATGCCCATGCCGGAGCGGCGCAGGAAATCTCGGCGTGTGAGAGGAGGTGGCATCCGGGTGTGATACGAGCAAACAACCTGGGGTCTTGTATTGTTTGACGAGTTAGGGGAAAACTAGCTGGTTCACGTATCGCCATCTTCCCGCACCAACCATAATGCACGTATGTTTATGTCCCCAACATGTTTGAGCGATTGACATTCTGGCCCATTAGTTTTTCATCGTTTTTTTAGATAAATCAATTTGCTCAGACTTTAATGCATAAGCGCAAGTTCTTACGAAGATGGGGGCGACCAGTTTTGCTGGTGGTTCACTGGTTGGCTTTGATTTTATCAGTTGGGGCCGGAGCCGTTGCCAGAATGGAGCTTGGTGCAGCGACAATTCCGGTGGCTGGCCAAATCGCTACCAATGAAACAGCAAGCAGTCATAGTGGGCTGGCTAAGGCACTACGCCCGCAGTTCAAGAAAGTTCAGGAGAATGGATTTTGGTTCTTGCCGTTGTGCACGATAATTGCTGCAATGTCGCTTGCGATGCGTGGCAGCTTGCTCCCATCTGCAACTGAGCGGGCTGTAAAAGCCCTTTTAGACGACTTCCGACGAAATGCGTTTCCAGCAATTAATGACGAGATGCAATATAGAGTCACACTTTTCCGCCACGCCTGGAGTTTCACCAGCCCATTTGGTTGGTTGAAATGGAAAATGCCTTGGCATGGGTGGTTGGTGCCCTTTGAGAGATCTGGAATTTTTACGTTGAACACGAAAGTGAGGTTCTTTGCGCCGCTTGATGCTCCAGATCAGTGCGAGGGTTTTGCTGGGCGTGTTTACGCGACTGGCGGCTGCCAGTATGTTTTCGATCTTCCCGAGTTGAGGGCTGGTCAAGTGTCTCCCCCACAGGGAACTCTTGAGCGCTATGCAGGCAGCACAAACGTGCCTGTAAATTGGGTCACCAAACGTATGAAGAGGGGCCAAACGTTCCCTCGCTCTCTTTGGGGCATCCCTATTGAAGTTGGCGGGCAACGATGGGGTGTTCTTGTGGTCGATTCCCGCAATTCCCGCATCAGAAATCACGACAATCTAAAAGAAGAATTCGAAACCATTGGATTATGCTTGAACAGACTGCTCAGCAATCGCCAGGACTAGGTGTCTGGAATCGATTCGATTCAAGACTACTGGATCGCAAAACCACGGAAACAATCAAAGCCGTGAAGCTAGAGGTGTCGCTTTCACCATACGACATCCCTCAAGCATATCGCGGATACTACTGCACCGACAGAAGAAGATTCGTTGTTGAATTTAAGTACATCACTGAAGAGCCGACATTCGAGAAAAGAATGGAAGATCATCTTGTAGCTGTTCTGGGCAAGAAAAGCGGCAGGCTGTATGCATTGGTAATTGATGTCGATGGATTGGGGGCTGAAACCGTTAAAGTAGTTCTTCAAAAAGATCAGACGGGATTCGATCCATCAGCAACAGCATCAACAACTCGAAACCAACTCAATAATCAGTTAATGCACGCTATCGAACCAGACATCACTCGAATGGCAAGAGGGTAAAACAGTCGTACATCCACGCTCCTTCCCCATCTCATATCAATCCACAAACATGAACTCGTTCGAGAGCATCAGCACCTGCACGAACTGCTCCCAGGCGTTGAGTTGGGATTTCGGCTGGGCGGGAAAGTCCTTCTGGGCATCCCAAGCGTCGCTCGGAGAGTCGCCGCCCGCGCCTGTGGTCGCGGTGACGGACGGTGAGATCTTCGGCGACCACAGGAATTGATCGCTGTTCAGGCCGTTGCCGATATCGACGATGAAATCGAGCGTGTCACCGGCTTGGAAAGCGATGGAGTCGAGTTGCAGGTCCGCTTTGGAACCGAGCAGAGTCGTGCTGCGCAGTTTGCCAAGGCGTGAATGGCTCACAAACGCACGAATGCCATCGCCCACCTCGGGTTCGTGGATGAGTGTGGAATGCAGATCGTAGCTGCCGTCGGTCGGTGCGATCCAACGGCGAACGACCGCGTGTTTGCGGTCATTGCCGGGATGACCTCCCTCGGCCGTGAGTTGTGCCCAGCCGAGTTGAGCGTTCGGCCAGTCTTCCGCGCCCTGCCAGGCGTGGCCGGTGAAATGCGGCAGCGGCTTGAAGTTCTTCACGCGGCCTGCGGCCTCGTCCCATTCACCGTAGCCGTAGTGCCAGGACTTCGAGTGATCGGGCGCGGCGATGAAGGGCGTGGTGTCGGTTTGGACGAAGGCGAGAGCGGAGGTGAGTTCTTCGGGTGTGGGAGGACGTTGGAAGAGGCGCTGGTAGATGAAGTGTGTCTTTTCCGCATCGGAGCGCCGCTCAGAGGATTGCCTCGCTTCGCTCGCCCTTCGGGCAGCCTGCGGCTGGCTATCTCCGCTTCGCTCCGGTTGTGCGGACCACTTTATGAGTGCCTTCGCTTGCTGGACGACGAAGGGGTGATTCAGGCCGAAGAGGGCCTGCTGGGGCACGGTGGTTTCAGTGCGCTGGGGGATGGAGAGATCAGGATTGGCGAAATCGAAGGTGCGCATAACCATCGGCACGTTTTCGCGGTCCACGAGCGTGTAGAGCGTGCGGCGTGTGTTGCTGGCCGTGAACAATCCTTCGGGGCGGCCACCCACGCGCAAATTCAGGCGGCCCGCGGAGGCGAGCCAGGCATCGCGTGCTTCCTCGAAGCTGAGGCGATGCGGGGTCATGCGGGCGAGAAGGCGGTTGTCGGGGTCGGTGTAGGACGAACTTCCAAGTTCGTCCTTGGAACGAGCTTGGAAGCTCGTTCTACGATACGTCTCCGAAAGCATGATAAGCCGGTGCATGGCCTTGATGCTCCAGCCGGAATCGATGAAGCGTTGGGCGAGCCAGTCGAGAAGCTCAGGATGGCTCGGCGGGCTGCCTTGCTTGCCAAAATCGCTCGGCGTGCTGACGAGGCCGCGACCGAAGTGATGCTGCCAAAGGCGGTTCACCATGACGCGGGCGGTGAGCGGATTGCGCGGGTCGATAATGGCCTGCGCGAGTTCTAAACGTCCGCTGCCTTGCTTGAAAGGCTGCTGCGGGCCGAAGAGGCTCAAAAACTGGCGTGAGACGGCATCGCCTTTCGTGAGCGGGTTGCCGCGATTGAAGACGCGCGGCGTGCTCGGGAACGCACGGTCGGTCAAAAGAGTCGCGTGGGCCGGAGTGGTGTTGTTTTTGATGAGAAAGCGGTCCACATCGCCCTGCGACTTCCACAGCTCGGTGGTGATGCCGGTCGGGAAATACATCTCGATGTTCGCGATGTGCTCGTCTGGGACGAATGCGGGCGAGCCGGGGCTGCGAAGCCACTCGTTGGTGATTTCAATGCCGGGGTTTTTCTCCAGCCAGGCTTTCCAGCGATGCACGACGAAGGGATTGAGGTCTTTTTCGTCGAGGATCTGGCTGAAGACCTCCTCCGGGTAATCGTCGAGATGTTTCTGCGCGGCGAGGTAGTCGGCCATGCGGGCGCGGTTCCGCGCCATCTGCTCGTTGCGGCGTTTCGTCATCAAATCGCGGTTCTTTTTCACCAGCGCGGTTAGTTCGGCGTTTTCGCCATCGGCGCACGGAGCGAGAGCTTCCGCGCTGCTCTGAAAGACGCCGTAGAGCGCGTAGTAGTCGCGTGTGGGAATGGGATCGAACTTGTGATCGTGGCAGCGGGCGCACGCGACCGTGAGGCCGAGCGTGCCACGCGTGACGACGTCGATGCGGTCGTCGATGATGTCATGTGTGACGCCAAGAAAGCGCCGACCGAGCGTGAGAAAGCCCATCGCCGCGAGATCGGGTGATTTGGGCGGCACGACCTGATCGGCGGCGATTTGCAGCAGCAGAAAGCGGTCATACGGCATGTCCTCGTTCAGCGCGCGCACGACCCAGTCGCGATACGGCGTGGCATGGACCCAGTTCTTTTCCTCGCGGGCATAGACGTAGCCTTTCGTGTCCGAGTAGCGGGCCACATCGAGCCAGTGGCGGGCCCATTGCTCGCCGTAGTGGGGACTGGAGAGCAACTGATCCACGAAATGCTCGTAGGGCACATCTGTCCGCTCAGGTTGCAGGCCGGTGAGATCAAACGAGGCGCGACGGGCGAGCGTGTGCGCATCGGCGCGTGGCGAAGGTTTCAAGCCGTGCTCGACGAGCTTCTTCTGAATGAATTCGTCAATGCTGGTGCCTTTGACCGGCTTCAGCGGCTGAAAGGCCCAGTGCTCCGCCGAGAGGAGACTCGTGGAGACACACAAGGTGCCAAGTTGGAGAAAGCGGCGGAACACAGCGGGGATCAATACGGCCCGCCATTGCCTTATCCTTCCCGGTGAAGATTTGGGCGAACAGCGCATCGACAGCGGCGGTTTGCCCGTTTATCTCGGCGCATGTTCACAGGTCTTGTTGAAACCACCGGCACGGTCCTTTCGCTGGAGCCACGCGGCGAGAGCGCGCGGCTGACGTTGCAGGTGGGTGTGATGGCGTCCGAGTTGGCGGATGGCGAAAGCGTGGCGGTAAACGGCTGTTGCCTCACGGTGACGGCGCAAGATGCCGCAGCGCAGACGGCGTGCTTCGATCTGTTGATGCAAACTTTGAAAGTCACGAGCCTTGGCGATCTACAAACCGGCTCCCTGGTCAATTTGGAGCGGGCGATGGCAATGGGCGCGCGGTTTGGCGGCCACTTTGTCCAAGGACACGTCGATGCGACGGTGAAGATACTCGATTGGAGCGAGCATGGGCAGGATCACCGGCTGGAGGTCGAGATTCCGGCGGAGCAGCGCGGTTTGATCATTTCAAAGGGCTCGATCTGCCTGGATGGCATCTCTTTGACCGCAGCGGAGGTGACCGAGAGCACGGTGGTGTGCTGGATCATCCCTCACACGTTTCAACTGACGAATCTGAACACGAAGAAGCCGGGTGACCGGCTGAATGTTGAGTTCGACATGCTGGGCAAATACGTGCGTGAACTGATGCGTCGCCAAACGCAGCCCTGAGATTACGATCAGGAGTATTTCACGTCCTTGCGCGGCTCCATCTCGAAGGCGGTGGATTCCTGCTCGGAGATGTTGGGCTTGAGGACTTCCTCGCGGAATTTGATGTAGTGCGGGTCGTCCTGGCAGATGGCGAGCTTGTCCATGCTCTCGACCTCGAGATAGACGAACCACGGGTAGGGCTCAGAAGGGTTGACGCGCTTGCCGGTTTTAACGGTGAGTACCTCGGGCACGCGAAGGAGCATGACGCGGGTCTGGGACATGATGTGCTCCAGTTTTTCCTCCGTTACCTGGGGCTTGAGCTGAAACAGGCTGAGGTAGGCAATCATGGAGGCGAAAACGGACTGCAGGGCACGACGGACTAGGATTTCCAGTCGAGAACACCCTTCTTCCAGGCATAAACGAAGGCGACGAGCAGGATGGAAACGAAGCCAGTGGCCACAGCAAGGATGGAGGGGCCAAAGGCGGCGAGGTAGTCCTTGTAAATGATGGCCCAAGGATAGAGGAAGACGACCTCGATGTCGAACAGCACGAAGAGCATCGCTACGATGTAGAATTTCACGCTGAAACGCGGCTGGCTGTCGCCGATGGGCAGCATCCCGCACTCGTAGGCGGAGTCCTTGATCGCATTGCGCTTGGCGGATTTGCCAAGGAGCGCGGAGGCGATCAGCGTCACGACGGCAAAGCCACCAGCGATGACGATCTGGAGCAGGACAGGAATGTAGTTCTCAAACATGGGGGTGAATGACCATGGACGGGTAGCGAGAGGCCGGGCAGCGTCAAACCCGGAAAGCAAAGGGCCGCCATGCTCGGAAGCAGGCGGCCCTGATTGAAGCCAGGATTAGCGAGCGGCAGCAGCAGCCGAGGTGCGGGCCACAACGGCGGCGCTGCGGGCAGCGATGGCGGCGTTGTGTGCAGCGCGGAGGCCTTCGAGACCGCGGTAGGTCTTGCCCACCTTGGCACAGAGGCCACGGCTGACGAGGTTCTGCAGCTTCTCGTAGGAACGCAGGCGGAGCAT
This sequence comes from Prosthecobacter sp., assembly GCF_034366625.1. Lineage (NCBI taxonomy): Bacteria > Pseudomonadati > Verrucomicrobiota > Verrucomicrobiia > Verrucomicrobiales > Verrucomicrobiaceae > Prosthecobacter > Prosthecobacter sp. The sequence continues at coordinate 6,447 of NZ_JAXMIH010000029.1, read as the reverse complement.
TTCCTCTCCACCGCTGACGGCGTTTTTCAGCTTGAGATTGTCATACACCAAGCCAAAAAGAGTGTTGAACTCGTATGTTTCAGGCTTGGATAGAACATTGACGAGCTCGTCTGTGACATGATCAGGGACTCGGCGTGAGAAACGTGTCTTGCGTGTCGGTGTAGTGGTAGCCATAGAGACCTTGACACTAGCACAACTCGAACATCTTTGCGACGGTTTTGTGAGAATCCACGGATTTTTCTCCTACGCGGCTTGTGCAGTGATAGAAATCATTCCTTGAGGTCGTTCGACACCGCCAGCGATTCCCGGCCGGTATGCACATTGGATGGGCGAATTGCAGTAGTTTGAGTGACGGCAGTCTCAAAAACCCAGTAGCATGGCTACTTGATGGCAATTTTATAGAGCGCCTTTTTGGTGCGGATGAAGAGGGCTCCATCAGCAGCTGCAGGTGAGGCGGAAATGGGCTCGGCGAGCTGGTTTTTGCCTGCCAGTTCGAATTTTTCCGCCGAGGCGCGGACGAGGAAGGTTTGGCCCCGGTCATTGGAGAAGAGGAGCTTGTCCCCCAAAACGAGGGGGCCAGGGAGGTGCTGGCCTTCCATGCGGTCCTCCCAAAGGTCTTTGCCGGCTTTGGCATCGACCGCGCTCACGATGCCGCCGCGGGTGGTCTGGAACAGGGTGCCGTTGACGAGAACGGGGGCGGATTCGCTGGCATTGCGCTTTTCGCGATCCCAGAGGATGTGGCTCTCGGTGATGTCGCCGGTCATTTTGTCATCAAGGCGGACGCCAAGGGTATGCGCGCGCTCGGAGCCGGTGTTGAGGATGAGCAGACCACCCAGCCGGAGCGGCGGGATGGCAGCGTTGAAGCCACCGTGGCGGATGGTCCAGAGTTCCTTGCCCGTTTTGACCTCATAACCAAAGGCAGCACGCGAACCGATGGACACCAGCACCTCTTTGCCGCCGATCTCAAACACCGCCGGGGTGTGGTAGGCCTTGCGCATGTCGCCATCGCGCGTGGGCTTGCCTTCTTTGTCGAGATCGCCGTAATCGGTGGTGCGGGCGGTCTTCCAGACGCTTTTGCCGGTCTTTTTGTCGAGCGCGGTCACGAACTGCTCGTTGATGCCGTCGAAGGTGAGGATGAGGAGGTCACTGTAAATGATGGGGGAGGAGCCAGGGCCGCGGTAGTGGCGCACGTTGATGTCGCGACGTTCCCAGACCTTCGCACCAGTCACCGGGTCGATGCGCGCGGTGCCGTAGGTGCCGAAATGAACGTAAAGCGCGTCCTCCTCGAGCACGGGCGACGGGGCGGCGTAGTTGTTGAGCGGATTGCCGAGTTCCTCAGGGACGGCGTTTTCAAAGACCAACTTGTGATGCACGATCTTGCCGCTGTGGCGGTCGATGCCATACACGAACTGCTGTTTGCCATCGGTCGTGGCGGCGGTGAACCAGATCAAGTCGCCACCGATCACCGGAGTGGAGTGGCCTTCGCCTTCGAACTCGACGCGCCAGGCGATGTTTTTGCCGGACTCGCCATCCCATTCGAGAGGAATGCGTGCTGCCTCCGCCTGCGGGACGACACCGTCAAGCGTGGGGCCGTTCCTTGCAGGCCAGAACAGGGGTTTTGTAGCGGGCTGGGCACTCGAAAGGGCGGACAGCAGAACCAAGGTGAGGGTGGAGAGGGCTGGCGTGCGGATCATGGGCGTGAAGTTGACGGTGCGGCGTGGAAATTCTTTCGCCGGAGAAAAGAGCATGCATGGTTCACGGCATCCAGCCGTATCCCTCGCCATCATGAAAAATCTCCTTCTTGCCAGCCTAAGCATCGGCCTTTGCCTCGCCTCCGTTCAGGCGGAGGACAGCCTCAACGAACAACTGCGTCGCGCCGCCGAGAGACTGAAGAACGAATTTTCCAAGGTGAAGGAGCCGTCCGAGGTCAAAGGCCGCGAGTGGTACAAGCAGGCGAAGGAGCATCTGACCACCAGTCGCGAGGAATACCTGAAAAAGGCAGGCGATGTGCTCACGCGCTGGAAAGCGCACATCGACGTGCTGAAGGAGCAGGGCGGGCGCGATTACTTCAAAACCCGCGTAAAGGCGCTCGAAGAGCATCACACCTTTGCCCTGAAGGAAATGGAAACGCTCAACGGTCTCACCGAGGAGGCGCAATTTCGCGCGCGGCAGAAGTCTTTTGACAAGACGCTGTGGACGTTGGAGGCGGCCGTCGAGCAGGCGCAGGAAGAGGCCGGTCTGTAGGACAAAGCCCGCCCACAAGCACGCAAATGCCGCACGGCATTGCTTTGAGAGGGAGACTATGATGAAATCATTCAAATCCAGCCACACCATGAAAAAGCTCCATCACATCATCGCCGCCATCGACTTCACCGCGTCCTGCCGCAACGCCCTGCGTGAAGCCGCGCGCCGTGCCTCGCTCGACGGCGCCGCCATCACCGCCGTGCATGTCATGGATGAATTTCTCGTGCATGAGCTGAAAAAGGCGCTCTCCACCGACCAAGCCACCATCCGGGCCGACTGGCTGGAGCGGCTGAAGAAGTTTGTGGCTGAATCCGAGGTGGGAGCTGTGGCGGTGAATGCGGAAGTGCGCATTGGCCATCCATTTGCCGAACTGGTCGAAGCCTGTCGTGCACACAGCGCCGACCTGCTCGTCATGGGGGCCAAAGGGTCGAAGAATGAGTCGCACCGTATTGGAGCCATCGCCGCGAAATGCGTGCGCAAGGCCCCCGTCGATGTTCTTGTTGTGCGTGAGGATGCGCAGGGGCCGTTCAAAAAGATCGTCACCTGCGTCGATTTCTCCGAAAACTCCGCCAAGGCCGTGCAATGCGCGCTGCATGTGGCGCAGCAGGACGGTGCCTCGCTCGACTGCCTGCATGTGTATCAGAGCGCCCTCGCCATGTCGCTGGACTACGGCGGCTTCGTGCCATCACTGCCCGCCACCATCGATCCTGAGGCGGTGGAGAACTGGCGCAAGGATTTGAACGCCTTCATCGCGCCGTTCACACGCGATGCCGGTGATGTCAAAATCACCGCTCTGATCAAGGAGCGCGTCAACATCCGCGAGGCCATCCTAGACCACGTCAGCGAGGTGCATGCCAGCCTCGTTGTGCTTGGTACGCGAGGCAAAACCGGCCTCCGCGAGATGCTCATCGGCACCACGGCGGAGAAAATTGTGCAAAACGCCCCCTGTTCGATTCTTGCCGTGAAACCCGACGGATTCGTCTCCGCCGCCGACTGAGTGCTGATGCATGCCGAAAAAAACGCACACCACACCCAGCATCGCCGAGCTTCAGGCTGCGCTGCAGGCCAGTGAGCAGCGTGCGGCGACCATCGTCGAGACGGCGGTGAATGCGATCGTCACCATCGACGAGAATTGCATCATCGAGACTGCCAATACCGCCACAGAGCGCCTGTTTGGCTACAAGATCGGCGAAATCATCGGCCGAAACATCAGCATGCTCATGCCGCAGCCCTACCGTGCCAGGCATGACAGCTACGTGCGAAACTACCTGCGCACCGGCGTGAAACGCATCATCGGCATCGGGCGTGAAGTGGTGGGGCAGCGCAAAGACGGCACGGTTTTCCCCATCGACCTCTCCGTGGGCGAAGCTGTGCTTCCCAGCGGCCGGCGCATCTTTACCGGCATCATTCGCGATCTCACAGAGCGGAAAGCACTCGAAGACAAAATCCTCCACATCAGTGAGGAGGAGCAGGTGCGCATCGGACAGGACATTCATGATGATTTGTGCCAGCAACTAGCCGCCATCGGCTGCCTGGCAAAAGTAGCGCAGAAAAACCTCAGCAAGTCCGGCAGCCCGGAGGCACGGAGTTTGGAGGAGATCGTCCACCTCGTCAGCAAGGCCAATACACGCGCCCGCGAGACCTCGCGCGGGCTGATGCCCGTAGTGCTTGATGCCGGCGGCCTCATGGCGGCTCTGGAGGAGCTGGCGGAAAGCACCGCGCGCGCCTACGAGATCAAATGCGACTTCCGCTACGACAACCCGGTCCAGGTACAAGACACCCAGATGGCCGTGCAGCTTTTCCGCATCGCGCAGGAAGCTGTTTCCAATGCCGTGAAGCACAGCCAGGCAAACCGGATCAATGTTCACCTCGCCAGGCAGAGTGGAAATATCGTCCTTACTGTGCGTGACAATGGCGTGGGCATTCCTGACAAGGCCTCGAAAGGAACTGGAATGGGTCTCTTGACCATGAGCCATCGCGCTCAAATGATGGGCGGTGCCATCCACGTCTTGCCGCGCAGCGCCGGCGGCACCCAGGTCACATGCAGCGTTCCCGTACCAGCAAAGAATCCGTAAAGCGTGTCGTCCTCATCGACGACCACCCCATCATGCGTCACGGCCTCGCGCAGTTGATTCGTGCCGAGGATGGGCTCGATGTTGTTGGCGAGGCGGGCAGCGCGCGTGAAGGACTTGAGGTCGTGAGAAAGCTCAAGCCAGATCTGGCCGTCATCGACCTCACCCTGCCGGACAAAAACGGCCTCGAGCTCGTCAAAGACATCCGTGCCGTGCTTCCATCCACGCACTGCCTCGTGCTCTCCATGCACGATGAGGCGCTCTATGGTGAGCGTTCGTTGCGTGCCGGCGCCCGTGGCTACGTGATGAAAGAGGAGGCCGCCGATCACCTCGTCACCGCTATCCACAAAGTCCTCTCCGGCAGTCTTTACGTCAGCGAAACACTCAATGTTCGCATGCTGGAGCAGGTCACCGGCGCCTCCCGCTCCAAGGCCACCGGCATGGACGCCCTCACTGACCGCGAACTGGAAATTCTCGCCCTTGTCGGCAAAGGCGTGGCCACCAAGAACATCGCCACGCAGCTCAGCATCAGCGCACGCACCGTCGAGGCGCATCGTGCGCACATCAAAGAGAAGCTCGGCATCACCGATGGCGCGGCGCTGGTTCGCTACGCGGTGCAGTGGGTGGAGAGCCGCGCGAAGGTGTGAAACCTCAAAGCGGATTCACTTTCTTTCCCCGTCGTAAAATCCACGCGAACGGCTCCCACATCTGCCCGAGCCAGCCTTTTGGCATCGACTCGCAGATGCCAAAGTTCTCCGGGTAGCGATCCTTCGGCATGTAAAAAGTGCCAAACAGCATGTCCCAGAACGGAAAGAGGCCCGCAAAGTTCTTGTCCCAGGCCTCTCGGTCCTTCGAGTGATGCCAGCGATGAAAGACCGGCGTCGCGATCACATGGCGCAGCGGCCCGAAGTCCCAGTTCACGTTCGCATGGAGGAGAATGGCATAAAACGTGAGGATGGGCGCGCTCGTCAGCGTCACGGTGGGGTTGTAACCCATCAGCAGCACTGGCGTCACCTGCGACAGCTTGTTCACCAGATCATTCACCGGATGCACGCGCAGACTGCCCAGCCAGTCGAGGTCTTCCGATGAATGATGCACCGCATGAAACGGCCACCAGCGGCCGCGATGAAACAACCGGTGCGTCCAGTAGGAGAAAAAATCGCCGAGCAGATAAATCTGCACCGCCTGCAGCCACACCGGCTGATGACTCAGCGGTCCGTAGCCGGCGTAGGCGCCCAGTTTGAAGGTCTCTGCGGGCACAATCTGCGCCAGGATCAAGATTCCCGCAGGGAGGATCAGCATCACTCGCACGAGGGGTTTTGTGAGCAGCACGGTCGTGAACCAATAGACCACATCGGTGAACCAGCCTCGCCGGATCACCGGCTGCACGCGGTTTCGCCCGCGACTCACGATGCGCTCGATCACAAAAAAGATGGCGGAGAGAATGACCAGCGTGATGAGCACGCTGAGAAAAGTTTTGTCGGAGTTCATCGGCGGATATGGCTCCAACCGCATGTGCAGCCCTTGGTTCCTGATTTTATGTATCGAAAAACACACAATCGTGTCGCGCACATGAGCCCTGCTCAAAGCATCCCGGGGGGCGGCTTTTCCTCTGCGCCGCTGATGCGAAAAAGAGGCTTCTGCGCAGGGAAACAATCCTAAAGATTGATGAAATTTGCGTTGACGCTTCACGGCTGGCTCACATAACCTGCACTTACGGCAACAGCCGCCAACAACACTATGGCCAAGAAAGCAGCAACCAAATCCAAACCAGCAGCCAAAAAAGCTGCCAAGAAGCCCGCAGCCAAACGTAAGCCCAATCCAGCCCTGATGAAGCCGGTGCAGCCTGACGCGATTCTCGGAGTCGTCGTCGGCAGCAAACCCGCTCCTCGTGGCCAGATCACGAAAAAGCTCCGGGACTACATCAAGAAAAACGGTCTCCAGGACGCCAAGAACAAGCGCAACATCAATGCCGATGACGCATTGAAGGCCGTGTTCGGCGGCAAGAAGACGGTGTCGATGTTTGAGATGACCAAACTGGTCTCCAAGCACATCGGTGCCTGATTCATTCCTGCATTCCTCGACGCCGCGCCCGGTTCAACCAGGCGCGGCGCTTTTTTGACACTGTCGT